>CAYPWQ010000072.1:0-5040 GCA_964414495.1 uncultured Oscillospiraceae bacterium | reverse complement strand
ATCCTGGAAAATGCCGCGCTGGTGCTGCGGGCGCTGGGCTACGGGACGATCCACGCCGCCTGCGTCTGCGGCGCGGAGGTGGTGGATCCCAGGATCCCCTCCATGGTGGACGCGCAGGCTCTCGCCGCCATGACAGAGCGCTGGGAGAAATACGGTATGAACGTCTATGGCCCCGTGGGGCTGGATCTGGCCGTGAGCAAAGAAGCCTGTGCCCACAAGCACTATGCTGCCCCCGGCTGCGGCGAGGCGGACATCCTGCTGGTGCCCAGCTACGAGGTGGGCAACGGTATCGGCAAGGCCATGAGTCTCTTTGGCGGGGCAAGGAGCGCCGGGATCATCATGGGCGCGAAGGTTCCCATCATTCTCGTCTCCCGCTCTGACAGCGCCGGGACCAAGCTGGCCTCTCTCGCCCTCGGCGCGGTGGTGGCGGCACACAGCGAAAAGGAGGAGACCGTATGCTGAATCAGCGTATGTTCGAGCTGGGAGCCAAGCGCTCCTGCATCCGCGAGCTGTTTGAATACGGTCTGCGTCAGGCAAAGCTGGTGGGGAAGGAAAACGTGCTGGACTTTTCTCTGGGCAATCCCTCCGTTCCTGCGCCGGAGGCTGTGACCCGGGCCTTCCGGGAGCTGCTGGAGACAGGCGACCCGGTCGCACTCCACAGCTATACCCCCGCTGCCGGGGACCCCAAGGTGCGGGCAGCCGTGGCGGAAGAGCTCTCCCGGCGCAGCGGCGCACCGCTCCGCCCGGAAAACATCTTCCTCACCTGCGGCGCGGCTCCGTCCCTGCTGGCCGTGATCCGGGCGCTGGCCACGGAGAACGCGGAGATCCTGGCCATCGCCCCCTATTTTCCGGAATACCGTCCCTTTACAGAGGAGTGCGGCTGCCGTTTCGGTATTGTCCCGGCAGACACTGTTTCCTTCCAGATCGACCTTGCCGCGCTGGAGGCGCGCATCACACCGCATACCCAGGCGGTCATCGTGAATTCCCCCAACAACCCCTCCGGCGCGGTCTATACCAAAGAGACGCTGCAGCTGCTGGCTGAGGTCCTGCGGAGAAAGAGCCGGGCGCTGGGCCACCCCATTTACGTCATCTCGGACGAGCCCTACCGGGAACTGGTCTATGACGGCGCGGAGGTGCCCTATCTGCCCGCCATCTATCCCGACACCGTCATCTGCTACTCCTATTCCAAGTCCTTCTCCCTGCCGGGTGAGCGTATCGGCTACGTCTGCGTGCCGGACTGCGCAGCGGACAGCGCCGCGCTCTTCACCGCTGTGGCCGGAGCCGCCCGCGCCATGGGCCATGTCTGCGCCCCCAGTCTTCAGCAGCAGGTCATCGCCCGCTGCGCGGATGTGCGCCCGGATCTCACAGTCTATGACCGCAACCGCGTCACGCTCTACCGGGCGCTGACAGAATACGGCTATGAATGCGTGAAGCCGGAGGGGGCGTTCTATCTCTTCGTCCGCGCGCCCGGCGGCGATGCCAATGCCTTTTCGCAACGGGCCAGGGCAGAAAACCTTCTGCTGGTGCCCGGCGACGATTTCGGCTGCCCCGGCTATTTCCGCGTCAGCACCTGCGTCAGCAGCGCCGCGGTGGAAAAGAGCCTGCCGCTCTTCCGGCGTCTGATCTGCGAGATGCAGACGCGCCGCTGAGCGTTCTCCCAACGCCAACCTCCTGGGACAGGCGGTTTTGCTTTCCCGCTCAGTCCCGACACAGCAAAGGCCCCCGCAGCGGCAGCTGCGGGGGCCTTTCACCCGTTCCCGCCCGTGCCGCAGGAGAGAGGAGGGGCGGCGCTCCCGCAAAAAGATAAAAATTCCTGCTGCCGTATTGACAGAAGGAAAAGAGTGAGTATAATAAAACTATCGTTGCAGAATGAATGTTGCAGAACGAATGTTTTGAAAAGGAGAGTCGTTATGCCGCCAAAGCCGAAATATACCCGCGACGAGATCGTCTCCGCCGCCCTTGGCATCGTCTCGCGGCAGGGGCTCGACGCCCTGACCGCCAAGGAACTGGGTCATGCGCTGCACACCTCGGCCACGCCCATTTTTACCGTGTTCCGCTCCATGCAGGAGGTGCAGGAGGCGGTGCGGGCCGCGGCGCTGGAGCGCTTCGGGGCCTATGCCCACAGAGCGGGGGCGGACATGCCTCTGTTCAAGCAGGTGGGCATGCAGATGATCCGGTTTGCCAGGGAGGAGCCGCAGCTCTATCAGCTGGTTTTCATGTCGCCGGACAATGGCGTTGCGTCCTTTGACGATATTTACGCCCGCCTGGGCCCTGTGGCCGATGAGTGTCTGAATTCGCTCCAGAAGGAGCATAGCCTGTCCGCTGAGGAGGCAAAGACGCTGTTTGAACACAGCTGGATCCACACCTTCGGCATCGGCACGCTCTGCGCCACGGGGATGTGCTCTTTTACACAGGAGGAAATTTCCAACATGCTGACGCAGGACTTTACGGCCATGATGATGCTGCTGAAAAAGGAAGGCTAAACGGATGAAGCTGATGAAACGTATTTTTGTGATTCTGCTGTGCATGGCGGCGCTGCTGTCTGCCGTCTTTCTGATTGGCAGATACGGCTGGAAGCTGGGCGGCTTCCGGGTTTGCGAAAGCGCCGGGATCGAGGAAGTGACCGTGGAAGAAAATCAGGTCTATATCCGGGGCTTTTATCCCGGCTCATTTCCGCAGGGATTCCTCGGATACCATGCGGAGCAGGTTGACGACACCCTTTATGTGGGTTTCCGGTTCAGCGGCCTTTTCGGCATTTTCGAAACCGGAGATTTTGATATTACGATCCCCACAGAGGGGACTGTTGAGCGGGTCGTAGTCAAGACCGGTGACGGTGCGTATCCGGTCTGGCCTGCGGCAGACGAGACTTTCGGCTGATCCCGATCAAATGAAAAGGAAAGGTGAACAACATGAATAAAGAGATCACAGTTCGGTTATTGATTGCAGCCGGTGTGCTGATGCTGCTCTCCGGCGGAATCTTCGGCTTCCTGCGGCAGTGGCTCTATGCGGCACTGGTGTGGGTGGGCGCAGTCGGCTGCCTGGTCGCCGCACTGAACTTCAAAAATCAGAAGGACGAATAAGCATCCATAAGGGACAGAATGTTGAGAGAACAGAGAATGATCTCCATTGATCACGGCAGTTCTAAGGATATCCATAGCTGGATGCGCCTTGTCCGGAAGGTGAGCGGCAGCTTCCCGGGCCTGGAAACGGAAGAAGCACTGGCCGAGCATCGTCGGACGGTGCTGGATTTTATGAGCAGACAGCATTTCGCGGAGGAACTATTCCGCTTCATGCTGCCGCCGATGTATGCAGACAGGCCCATCACCGTCACCACCTATCGGGAGGGTATGCCGGAGGGCATCGCCGCAAGAGCTTTTTATCAAAAGCCGGGCTTTGTGCCGGGCAAGCTGACCGTGGAGTTTGGAAGCGAAGTGCAGGAGCTTGTACTGGATGTGAGAGCGTGGCAAACTTATTGAGCATCAGCCGGATCGGATCAGCGCTGTTTTTGCTCCCGCTGACACTTGCTGCCGTGAATATCAAATGCAGCGGATGTGCTGTCTGCGCTGCGGCTGACCTTGCGGCGATACAGAAGGGGCGTTTCATCAGAACAAGATCGAAAGGAACAACTATTGATGAAAATAAAAAATTCCATGCTGGTGGTAACGGATATAGACAAATCGGTCGCGTTTTACAAAAAGGTTTTGGGGCTTCATGTGATCCTGGATTTTGGAGCAAATAAAACATTGACGGGCGGGCTGACTTTGCAGACAGTTGAAACATACAAAGACTTTATCGGTAAAAGTGATGTTTCTTTCGGTGAAAATAACTTTGAAATTTACTTCGAAGAAGATAAGTTTGATGAGTTTGCGGATAAACTGAAAGAATATGATGTTGAATATGTCCACCCTGTTATAGAGCATTCTTGGGGGCAGCGTGTTGTTCGTTTCTATGACCCGGACAAGCATATTGTCGAAGTGGGAGAGAATATAAAGATCGTATGCAAACGCTTCTTAGAGCGTGGAATGACACCGGAGCAAGTGGCTCAGCGCATGGATGTACCTGTGAAATTCGTAATTGCCTGTATGCGGTAGATCCCGCCTTGCTGATAAGCTGCATAGAGCGATAGTACTGATTTATAGCAATTTTGTGGAGGAAAGTGATGGATCGATTTACCTGTATCACGCTGAGACAACGGCCGGAATTAAAAGAGCAGGCCGCCCGGTGGTTCCACCGGAAGTGGGGCGTGCCCCAGGCGGCTTATCTCCAGTGCATGGACGCATACCTGAGCGGCCAGACCGAACACGGCTGGTATCTCTGCATGGACGGGGACAGGATCGTCGGCGGCTTGGGCGTGATCGAAAACGACTTTCACGACAGAAAGGATCTGACGCCCAACATCTGCGCCGTTTATACCGAGCCGGAGTACCGCGGGCAGGGGATCGCGGGGCGGCTGCTGGATATGGCAGTGGAAGAGCTGCGGAGCCGGGGCATTTCCCCGGTCTATCTGCTCACGGATCACACCGGGTTTTACGAGCGTTATGGCTGGGAGTTCCTCTGTCTGGCGCAGGGCGAGGGCGAAGACGCGCCCTCGCGGATGTATGTTCACCGATGATCCCGCAGGCGGGAGCCGAAAAAGCGCTTGACGAACGCCGGGTGCCGGGGTGTATACTGAGGCATCGGGAAGGAAGGAGGCTCCGCCATGGCGTTCGATTTCAAGAAAGAGTACAAGGAGTTCTATCTGCCGAAGGACAGACCCGGCATCGTGGACGTGCCACCCATGAATTTTCTGGCCGTCCGGGGACAGGGCGACCCCAATCAGGCGGGCGGCGCATACCAGGCCGCCATGAGCCTGCTCTATGGCATGGCCTTTACCATCAAGATGAGCAAGCTGGGCGACCACCGCATCGAGGGCTACTTCGACTATGTGGTGCCGCCGCTGGAGGGCTTCTGGTGGCAGGAGGACGTGCAGGGCATTGACTATTCCCGCAAAGAGGAGTTCCAGTGGATCTCCCTGATCCGTCTGCCGGATTTCGTCACCAG
>CAYPWQ010000071.1:0-5066 GCA_964414495.1 uncultured Oscillospiraceae bacterium | reverse complement strand
GCCCCTGGCAAGGCTCTGCTGCACGTCGATGACGCGCTGGTTGCGGCTGCCCCGCCAGCGGAGCGCCAGCGAACGCTCGGCCAGCACAAAGGGGCCGTCGATCAGCACGTCCACCTCCCGCAGCAGCGCCGCGCGCAGGGGAGCGGCCAGCAGCTGCTCGTAGCGATAGCCGGAGTAGGCCCAGACGTTCAGTCCATCCGCGTGGGCGGCCTGAGCGAGGCAGAGGCAGTCCTCCGCCTGGTCGAAGGGTTCGCCGCCGGAGAGGGTCAGCCCGTCCGTCAGGGGATTGCTGCGCATTTCGGCCAGCACCTCCGCCGTGGTCTTTTCCGTGCCGCCGGCGGGGTCATGGGTCTGGGGGTTGTGACAGCCGGGGCAGTGATGGCCGCAGCCCTGCACGAACACGGTAAAGCGGATGCCGGGGCCGTCCACGATGGAATCCTGCACCAGTCCTGCAATGCGCATAGGTCATCCTCCTCGGTCATTGTCCGCGCCGCTTGGCGCGCAGCTTCAGCTTCAGAAGGGCGATGCCCTTCCTGCCGTCTATCGCCGTGATGGTGTTTTCGGCGAGAACATTGGTCTCGTCGCCTACCTCGGTGGCATCCGGCGTTTTATAGCAGCAGATCACGCTGCTGCCGAGATATTTGTTCTGCACCACAAAGTCACTGCCGGGGCAGAGAGCCAGCGCGGCAGTGGCGATGCCGCATTCCTCCGTGCGCTCGATGGCCCGGGCGAAGTCCACGTGGTTGTTGCCGATGGCGTTGCAGCAGAATATCGCGCCGTCGGCCCGCAGCGCCTCCAGCGTTTTGGCCACCCGCTCTGCGCTGCGCATTTTTTCCTCAAAGCTGTCCGAGGTGCTCACGATCACCACACCGCGGAAATTCACCTCCGGATCGGCAGAGAGCATTTCCGCCACCGGGTCGCGGTAATAGTGCAGCGTCGTCTCCTTCATGCTTGCGCCGTGTCCCATGCTGTCTGCCTCCTCAGTCCAGAGCCCGCAGAATGCCGTCCCGCAGCTCGTTGGGGGTGAGCACGGCGGGCATGTGCCCCGTCTCGATGACGGAGATATAGCCATAGCCGCCGGGCTCCGCGGGATAAAGGCGGGTATCATAGTTCGCGCCCTGGCCGGAGACCTCCTTTACCAGAAAAACATCCGGCCGGTCGGGGCGGTATTCTTCGTGGAAGACCCGCTCCTCGGCGCAGCGTTCGGCCGGGAAGCGGCGCAGCTGCTCCCGGAAGAGCTGACAGAAGCGGTCGCAGGCCCGGTGAGCGGCGTTGACGCCCTCTCGCTCGGCGCGGGCATGATCCTTCAGTACCACGTCAAAGGAAATGAGCAGATCGCTTTTCAGGGGCGTTCCCGGCATGCCCCAGGCGACCTTGTCTTCCAGGATCCCCTCGCAGGAGCCAAAGTTGCAGACCTGCTGCTGCTTTTCGTCGATGCCTGTCAGCAGCACATAGACGCCCGTCAGCGCATGGGTAACGCCGCTGCCGATGGTGCTGGAGACCTTGGCGGCCAGCGGGAGCACGTCCATGATGGTGTTGGTATGCTGCCGGTGCTCGTTGGGGCGGATGATGCGGATGGCGATGCTGTGGATCAGTTCCTCCTCTGCGGAAAGGCGCTCTGCCGCTGCGGGATCTACGGACATCCATCCCTCCGCCGTCACGGTGTTCTGCCCGCCATAGACGAGCTCCCGCACCGGGAAGGAACGGATGGTCAGACAGTCGGACGTTTGTTTCATACGATCAGCCGTGCTTCACACGGTCGCGCACCTCGGCGCGCTTGGCGTCGTTGAAGCGCTCCACGCTGCCCACAAGATAGCCCGTGATGCGGCGGATGCGCTCGAAGTGGACAGCGCCTTCCTCTTCCTTGCGGCCGCACTTGGGGCACTCGTCCTGAATGATGCCGGTATAGCCGCAGCAGGGGTCGCGGTCCACGGCGTGGTTGATGGAACCATAGCCCACGCCTTCTTCCTTCATGCAGCGCACGATCTTTTCAAAGGCCTCGAGATTCTGCAGCGGGTCGCCGTCCAGCTCCACGTAGCTGATGTGTCCGGCGTTGGTCAGCGCGTGATAGGGCGCTTCCTTCCGGATCTTCTGGAAGGCGGAGATGGGATAGTAGACCGGGACATGGAAGCTGTTGGTATAGTACTCCCGGTCGGTGACGCCGGGGATGGAGCCGTATTTCTTCCGGTCGATCTTCACGAAGCGGCCGCTGAGCCCCTCGGCGGGGGTGGCCAGCAGGGTGAAGTTCAGCTGACGCTTCTTCGCCTCTTCGTCGAGACGCCCGCGCATGTGGGCGATGATCTCCAGACCCAGCCGCTGCGCCTTTTCGCTTTCGCCGTGATGCTCGCCGGTCAGGGCCTTCAGCGCCTCTGCCAGACCGATGAAGCCCACGGACAGAGAGCCGTGCTTCAGCACCTCCCGCACCTCGTCGTTCCAGCCCAGCTTTTCGCTGTCCAGCCACACGCCCTGACCCATGAGGAAGGGATAGTTCCGCACGCGCTTGCGGCACTGGATCTCAAAGCGCTCCAGCAGCTGGTCGATGCAGAGATCCATCATGTGGTCGAGAGAGTCGAAAAAGACCTCCAGACTGCCGTGGGCCTTGATGGCGAGGCGGGGCAGATTGATGGTGGTGAAGCTCAGATTGCCGCGGGAATTGCAGATCTCCCGGGTGGGATCATAGACATTGGCCATGACGCGGGTGCGGCAGCCCATGTAGGCGATCTCCGTCTCGGGGCGGGCGGGATCGTAATACTGCAGATTGAAGGGCGCGTCGATGAAGCTGAAGTTGGGGAAGAGCCGCTTGGCGCTGCACCGGCAGGCCAGCTGGAACAGATCGTAGTTGGGCTCGCCCGGATTGTAGTTCACGCCCTCCTTCACGCGGAAGATCTGGATGGGGAAGATGGGCGTTTCGCCGTTGCCCAGACCCTGCTCCGTGCTGAGCAGGAGGTTGCGCATGACAAGACGGCCCTCCGGCGAGGTATCCATACCGTAGTTGATGGAGGAAAAAGGGGTCTGCGCACCGGCGCGGGAGGGCATGGTGTTGAGATTGCCGATGAAGGCCTCCATGGCCTGGAAGGTGGCGCGGTCGGTCTCGCGCTCGGCATAGCGCTCCGCCGTCTCCTGGGCGCGGCGCATGAGCGCCTCGTCACCGAAGCGCTCCGTCAGCAGGGGCAGCTCCTCCGCCTGATAGGCGGCGCAGTTCTGGAAGCGGGGATAGAGGCCGGTGCGGGCCTCGATGTCGTCCATGATGTGCTGGATCGGTTCCTCCGTGTTCTCCGCGCCGGTGAGCACGGCCGCGACCTTGGCCAGATTCTGCCGGTACAGGCGGCGGAAGGTCTTGCGCACGCCATCCGCCATGCCATAGTCAAAGTTCGGGATGGACTGACCGCCGTGCTGGTCGTTCTGGTTGGACTGGATGGCGATGCAGGCAAGGGCGGAATAGGACTGGATATCCATGGGCTCGCGGAGGGTGCCGTGACCCGTGGAGAAGCCGTCGCGGAACAGCTTCTGAATGTCGATCTGGCAGCAGGTGGTGGTGAGGGTATAGAAATCCAGATCGTGGATGTGGATGTCGCCCTCGGCGTGGGCCCGGGCGTGCTCCGGCTTCAGCACGAACATCTGATAGAACTGCTTGGCGCCCTCACTGCCGTATTTCAGCATGGAGCCCATGGCAGTGTCGCCGTCGATGTTGGCGTTCTCCCGCTTCACGTCGCTGTCGATGGCGTCGGAGAAGGTGATGTCCTCGTAGATCTTCATAAGGCGGGTGTTCATCTCGCGGGCGCGGCTGCGCTCGTTGCGATAGAGGATGTAGGCCTTGGCGGTCTGCACATAGCCGTTGTCCATGAGCACCCGCTCCACCAGATCCTGCACGTGCTCCACGTCGGGAACCGTGGCGCCCTCCACCTCCAGAATGGAGAGGACCTCCGCCGTCAGAGACCGGGCGGCCTCCTCATGATGGGTCTTGTAGGTGGCGCCGAAGGCCTTGTTGATGGCGGCCTCAATCTTTTCCGGATGGAAGTCCACCAGACGGCCGTCCCGTTTTTTCAGCTGCGTAATAGCCATGTTGCAAATCCCCGTTTCTTTGCATCTGTCCCTGCACACACAATATCTTGTAGCGTGTGCAGAGATTCATTCGCTACTTATAGTACCATGTCAGACAGCAGGAAACAAGAGCGGAAATGGAATCGGCGGAAAAACAGCATTTTCTACAAACTTTCCCATGGTGCTTTCTCCTTTTTGCCGACTTTCATGGAAAACGCTCCCATGCAGAAAAAGGCGTCCCGCGCCGAAGGGCGCGGGACGCCTGCCGTGTGATCGGGAAGAGAGCTCAGCAGCCGCAATTGCTGCTGCAATTGCAGCTGTTGCCGCAGCTATTGCCGCTGCCGCAGCAGAACAGGATAAGCAGGATAATGATGATCCAGAAGCAGCAACCGCCGCCGAAACCACCGCAGCCACCAAAATTATTGCACATATGGAGTACCTCCTACCAAAACTCAGGTCGTTTCCGGCCTCAGTTCATCTTATGCGGAGGAGGCGTCGGGGTGACGGCGAAAGCGGCGCTCAACCGATGCGGGAGGAATCCACCGCGGCCAGCGCCGCCTGATAGGCCTGCGGGGAGAACACGCCCTGCGCCATGAGCTGATCCGCCAGCGTTTCGCTGCCGCCGGGAAGCGCAGCCTGCAAAGCATAGTAGGAGAGATAGGTGAGGTCGGCCCGCAGGAAGCTGCCGCTCTCCAGCGCGGCTTTTCCGCGGCGGTGATGACGCCGCTGCGCACCGCGTTTGCCAGCGTGCCGTCCAGCTCGCTGTTTTCCCGTGAGCTGTACCCCATGGCGCGGAGGATGAACTCCGTATACTGCCGCGCGTTGGTCTTGTCCTTGGGACGGAAGGTGGTGAGGGAGTAGCCGTTGGTATAGCCCTTTTCATAGGCGTAGGCGACGTAGGGATAGGTGGTGCTGCCCTTGGCCACGTCCGTGAACGGGCAGTCGCCGGTATAGGCCAGAGCCTGCTCCTCCTCGCCCAGCAGACGGATGAACTCCTGTTCAAGCTGTGCCTCGCTTTGGTATGC
>CAYPWQ010000070.1:0-5289 GCA_964414495.1 uncultured Oscillospiraceae bacterium | reverse complement strand
AGACATGAGCGCCGAGGGATATCTCCAGCGCATGCTGACGAGCGAGGTGCGGGACGACTGCCCCATGGGCCGCACGCTGGAGCTGCTGAACGGCAAGTGGCGCACACATGTGATCTACGAGCTCTGCAAAAAACCCTCGTGCCGCTTCAGTGAGCTGCAGAGGGCGGTGCCCCGCATCACCAACACCATGCTGACCGCCACGCTGCGGGATCTGGAGCGCGTGGACATCGTCCACCGCGAACAGTTCAACGAGATCCCGCCCCACGTGGAATACTCCCTGACGGAAAAGGGACGGGCCCTGCTGCCGGTGTTTTTCGAGCTGGCCAAATGGGGCGAGACCTTCCTGACCGAGCCGGAGGATGGCGTGGCGCAGAACTGAATAAGAAAACGCTCCCGCGCATTTCGCGCGGGAGCGTTCGTTTTTTATGGATGCGTCAGCGGACGCGGACGATGCAGCTGAGGCTGGTACTGCCGTTGGACACGGTGATGTTGGCTCTGCCCTTGCCCTTGCCGGTGACGACGCCGTCTGCGCCCACCACGGCCACGGACTCGTTGTCCGAGGAGAAGGTGAAGCTGGTGCCGCCCTCGGCCTTGAGGGTGAAGCTCTCGCCCACGGAGATGGAGACGTCGGTCTTGTTGATGGTCATGGGGATGGCCTTCACCGTGACAACGCACTCGACCCTGGTCTCGCCGTCGGTGACGGTGATGGTGGCGCTGCCCACGGCCACGGCGCTGACAACGCCGTCAGTGACAGAGGCGATGCTCTCGTCCGTGGAGCTCCAGGAGTAGGTCCCGGCGCCCTCGGAGGCGGTGAGCACCAGCTGGCCGCCGATCTCCAGCTCGGCAGAGGTTTGATCCAGCACGAGAGGCTTGACCTCAGGCTCCTCTTCCCCACCCTGCTCGCCGCCGGTGGGATCGGTCACGCCGCTGATGGGGGGATCGTCCTCTCCGGCAGGCTCCTTGCCGCCGAAGATACTGTCGCCCGCCACCAGGAACACCACCAGCGCCGCCAGCAGCAGGAAGATCACGATGAGGATGGGGCCCACAGCGCGGGGCTCGTTGCGGCGGCGGTGATGACGGTTATTGCGGCGATGGGCATCCGTCGCCATCAGGTCATCCTCCTCGCAGAAGGGGCACTTTTTGTAGCTTGTGGAAAACAGCTCGCCGCAGATGGGGCATTTATACATACTCATGGAGAGAAATTCCTTTCTGGATCCGGCCTTTTCACCGCGGCTGCCTGCCGCGGCGCGGGCCCGGTACATTCCATCATGATAGCCGTTTTTCCGCCCTGCGTCAACCAAATCCGACGAAATTCACGAAAATTTCATCTTGCCGCTTTCTTCCTGCGGCGGAAAAAACGCCCCGCAGAAACTCTGCGGGGCGTTGGGTCTTCGCTTATGCGCCGAAGGAGAACACCATGCCCACCACGGCGGAAAAGAGGATGAACACAATGGGGTGCCAGCCGGAGGTCTTTTTATTCCAGCGTGTGAGATAGAGCAGCAGCGCTGCCAGGATCGCGCCCTTCCAGTTGATGAGATCCGTAAACGCGCCCGTGGCGGCGAACAGCTCGGTCCGCAGCACTGCCACCACGAAAGCGGACAAACCCGCCGAGGCGATGAGCCCGGTGGAGGCGGGACGCAGCCCGTAAAATGCGCCCTTCACCAGCGGATCGTCCCGGAAATTCTTCAGGAATGCCGCGATGAGCAGGATCACCAGCAGCGACGGCAGCACCAAGCCCGTGGTGGCCACCACAGCGCCGGGGATGCCCGCCGTGGTAAAGCCCACATAGGTCGCCGTGTTCACACCGATGGGGCCGGGGGTGGACTCGCCCACGGCGATCATGTCCACCAGCTGCGCATGGGTGAACCAGCCGGTCTTTTCCGCCATCTCCTCCAGAAACGGCAGCGTGGCCAGGCCGCCGCCCACGGCGAAGAGGCCGGTCTTGAAAAACTCATAAAACAGACGAAGGTACAGCATCAATTCGTCCCTCCCTTCTGCCAGCGGCAGATCAGCAGGCCTGCCGCGCCGGAGAGCAGGATGAAGAGCATCACGGGCAGCTCCGTCAGCGTGGCCCCGAAAAAGACCGCCAGGAAGAGCACCAGCGTCACCTTATCCACCACGGCCTTTTTCCAGAGCTTCACCACAGTGTTGAACACCAGCACCGCCACGCACACGCGGATGCCGGCAAAGGCATGCTGCACGAGAGGCACGTCCGCAAAGGCGGAGATCACCCCCGCAAGGACGGTGATGATGACGACAGAGGGAAACACCATGCCCGCCGTAGCCGCCGTGCCGCCGATCACGCCGCGCCGCTTATAGCCGATGAAGGTCGCTACGTTCACCGCGATGACGCCGGGGGTACACTGGCCGATGGCATAATAATCCGCCAGCTCCTCCTCCGCGGCCCAGCCCTTGTTCTCCACAACCTCGCGCTGCAGGATCGGCAGCATGGCATAGCCGCCGCCGAAGGTCATGACCCCCACCTTGGCAAAGGTGAAGAACAGTGTCCAAAGTTCTTTCAGCATCATTGACTCCTTTTAATGTGTTTCTGTTTTCTCATAACAGAGGGATTATAGCACGTCCCTTTTGCTTTGTAAACGGCGAAGCGCCCTTGCATCCCGTGAAAAAATCGCATAAAATCGTGGTATCTCCGGCGATTTTCGCAAATCCGGTCAGGCGGCGGGGGCAAAAAAGCGGTAAACTCCTGTAAGAGCAGACAGGGAGGGAACGAACATGAACGAATGGCAGAGACATGTGCAGCAGATGGTGGAGGAGATCGACTGCTGCATCCGGGAAAAGCGCGACGAGGCCGTGACACTGCGGCGGCTCAGCCGGCGCTTCGGCTACTCGGAATACTATATCTCTCACAAGTTCCGGGAGATCTCCGGCATGTCCTTCCGGGAATACCTCCGGGGCCGCCGTCTGGCCTTCGCCCTGCGCGAGGTGCGGGACACCCGGCGCGGTCTGCTGGACATCGCGCTGGACTACGGCTTTTCCTCCCACGAGGCCTTCTCACGGGCCTTCCGTGAGCTGTACGGCGTAAGTCCCGGCGACTACCGGCAGTGTCCCGTGCCGGTGGCGCTGCGCACCGTTCTGCATCCCTTCGACTGCTACTTGATGGAACACAAGGAGATCGGCATGAAGCAGACAGAGCACGAGGTGAAGACCTATTTCGTCACCATTCCCGCCCACAGATTCCTGCACATCCGCAACTATGAGAGCATCGGCTACTGGGACTTCTGGCAGAAGCAGAGCCGGATCCCCGGGCAGGACTGCGACACCATCTGCGGGCTGCTGGCCAGCATCGGCGGCAAGCTGGACGACCTGGGTGACGGCGGCAACGACAGCGGCAGCGGCCAGCTCATGGCGTTCATCAACGAGCCCGCAGGACGCATCTGCAGCTGGGGCATCCCGCTGGCGGAGGCCTACGGCGCGCGTCTTCCCGCGGAATATGACGGCCCCGTGCCGGAGCAGATGCAGCTGATGGACGTGGCCGAGGGGGAATACCTGGTGTTTGAGCACGGGCCCTTCGACTTTGAAACGGAGAACGCCGCGGTGGAGGCCAAGATCGAGGCCGCCATGAAAGCCTTTGACTACGCCGCCCACGGCTACGAGCTGGATCTGACGCCAGGACGCGTCTTTTACTTCTATCACGACTGCACACGCTATTGGAAGTACGTCCGGCCGGTGAAACGGATCTGAACACACAGCCCGAAAAACGCACCTCCGCAGGGCCCTGCGGAGGTGCGTTTCCTCTCTCGGCAGATTGCACAAGGCGGGACGTTCACTTTTAGCGAATTCTGAACAGAAAATTCTCTTGCAATTTTCCTCCGTTTTTCGTATGATAAGCAGGATAAAAGGAAGGGAGGAATGGCAACATGCTGACGGCAGGGAAAAGCGGCTGCATTGCGCTGGGCCTTTCTGTCACTGTTCCCGTTTTCTCCGTCTCTTCTATTTGACCGGCTTAAGTGCCGGTATTTTTATGCCTAATTTTCCCGCGCCCGTCCCTCATCCACCAAACGAAAGAATCTGAGAGAAAGAAAGGATCTGAGCAACATGAACAAGAAACTCGGCACTGATCCCATTTACGACGCCCGTGAGCTGGGCGTCCCCCGGATGCTGATCCTGGGCCTGCAGCACCTCTTCGCCATGTTCGGCGCCACTGTCCTCGTCCCCATTCTGGTCCAGGGCTATGGTCTGCCCCTGAGCATCCAGACCACCCTCCTCTGCGCCGGCGTGGGCACGCTGCTGTTCCACGTCTGCACCAAGTTCAAGGTGCCCGCCTTCCTGGGCTCCTCCTTCGCCTTCCTGGGCGGCTTCCAGGCCATGGCCAATCTGGACAGCGGCATGTATGCCTCCATGGATCCCACCGACAAGCTTGCCTATACCCTGGGCGGCATCGTGGTGGCCGGCGCGCTGTATCTGGTGCTGGCACTGCTGTTCAAGCTGGTGGGCGCGCGCAAGGTCATGCGCTTCTTCCCCCCTGTGGTCACCGGCCCCATGATCATCCTCATCGGACTGAACCTCTCCGGCAGCGCCGTGGCCAACGCCTCCACCTGCTGGTGGCTGGCGCTCCTTGCCATGGCGGTCATCATCGCCGCCAACATCTGGGGCAAGGGCATGGTCAAGATCATCCCCATCCTGCTGGGCGTGCTGGTGCCCTATGTGGTGGCCCTCTGCTGCGGCATGGTGGACTTCACCGAGACCAAGGAGGCTGCCTGGGCGGGCGTTGCTCCCTTCGTCCTTGCCAAGTTTGACGTGACCGCCATCCTCGTCATGGCGCCCATCGCCATCGCCTCCATGATGGAGCACATCGGCGACATCTCCGCCATCTCCGCCACCGCCGGCAGCAACTTCATCGAGGATCCCGGTCTGCACCGCACCCTGCTGGGCGACGGTCTTGCCACCTCCCTCGCCGGCCTCGTGGGCGGCCCCGCCAACACCACCTACGGCGAGAACACCGGCGTGCTGGCTCTCACCAAGGTCTATGACCCCCGCGTGATCCGCCTCGCTGCCATCTTCGCCGTGATCCTCTCCTTCTCCCCCAAGTTCGATGCCTTCGTGGGCTCCATTCCCGATGCCATCATCGGCGGCGTCAGCTTCATCCTCTATGGTATGATCTCCGCTGTTGGTGTCCGCAACGTGGTGGAAAACAAGGTTGATCTGACCCAGAGCCGCAACCTCATCGTGGCGGCAGTCATCCTGGTCTGCGGCCTCGGCTTCTCCAGCGGCATCTCCTTCACCGTGGGCGACGCCACCATCACCCTGACCTCTCTCGCCATCGCCGCC
>CAYPWQ010000069.1:0-5364 GCA_964414495.1 uncultured Oscillospiraceae bacterium | reverse complement strand
GTGGAGGGGGGCGGCGGCCTTCTGACGGAGGAGGATCGGGAGCTGCTGGCCCAGGGCGGCGCACGTTTGGCTCCCGGCGCGGAGGAGCGCTTCACGCTGGAACTGCAGAATCTCTATGCTGCGCTGGCCCAGCCCACGGAGCGGCTGGTGGTCAGCTATCCCCGGGCAGACGCGGCGGGGGCCGAGCTGCTGCCCGCGTTTGTGGTGACACGGCTCAGAAAGATGTTCCCGCAGCTGACGCTGCTGGAGAGCTCGCCTGCCGACGGCGCGGCAGCGCCGCTGCCCGCGCTGCAACTGGCGGGCAGCTGGCAGGGAGGTAAACTCTGGCATCATCTGGAGGCAGATGACCGCCGCGGCGAGGCGCTTGCCGCCATGCGGCGGGCCTCCCGCGTGGAACGGGGACGGCTCTCGCCGGAGGCGGTGCAGCTGCTCTACAGCAGCCGCATCCGCATGACTGCCTCCCGCATGGACAAGGTGCGTCAGTGCCACTATGCCTATTTCCTGCAATACGGACTGAAGGCGAAGCCGCGGGATACTGCCGCCTTCGACGCGCCGGAGATCGGCACGTTCCTGCACTATCTGCTGGAGAATGTGACGCGGGAGGTGCAGGCGAAGGGCGGCTTTGCCGCCGTGGAAACGGCGGAGCTGCGCCGCCTCACTGCCCGCTATACCGAGCGCTTCGCGCAGGAGGAGCTGGGCGGCCTGGAGGGAAAAAACGCCCGCTTCCGCTATCTCTTCCGTCGTCTGCGCCGCTCTGCCGAGCGGATCGTGGAGAATCTGGCGGAAGAGATGACCCAGTCGGATTTTATCCCCATGGCCTTCGAGCTTTCCTTCGGCGAAAGAGGCGAGATCCCCGCCGTTACCATCCGGGAGGGTGAACAGACCCTGCAGGTGGGCGGCAAGGTGGACCGTGTGGACGGCTGGCTCCACGAGGGGAAGCGCTATCTCCGCGTGGTGGACTATAAGACCGGCAAAAAGGCATTTGATCTGACGGACGTGCGCTATGGCCTGAATCTGCAGATGCTGTTATATCTTTTCGCTTTACAGGCGCAGGGACAGGAACATTTCGGCCATCCCATCGAGCCGGCGGGTGTGCTGTATCTTCCGGCCCGTGACACGCTGCTGCGCCGCGAGCGTGACGTGACGCCGGAGGAGCTGGCTCACGATTTTCAGAAGGAGATGACCCGCAGCGGTCTGGTGCTGGCCGAGCCGCAGGTGCTGCGTGCCATGGAGCACAGCGCTCTGGAGCAGCCCTGCTATCTGCCCATCCGGGTGAAAAGGGATGGGCAGCTCTCCGGCGGGCTTGCCAGCGCCGAGCAGCTGGGAGCCCTCAGCCGCCATGTGGATCGGCAGCTGCGCGAGATCCTGCGGGAGATGGCGTCAGGCACGGTGGATGCCGACCCCTGCTGCCGCAGCGCGGAGGAGACGGCCTGCCGCTTCTGCGAGTTTGCTTCGGCCTGCCATTTTGAGGAGGGCCGCGGCAGCGACCGTCTGCGTTATATCCGCCCGGTGGCGGAGGAGAAATTCTGGGAAGAGCTGCGGCAGAGCGAGAAGGGAGGAGAGGACTGATGTGTGCATTTCCGCTTTCCGATGAGCAGCGCCAGGCCGTGGAGGATCGCGGCGGAACGCTGCTGGTCGCGGCGGCTGCCGGCAGCGGCAAGACCCGCGTGCTGGTGGAGCGCCTGTTCCGCTATATCACAGAGGAACGCGCCGACGTGGACGATTTCCTTATCATCACCTTTACCCGCGCTGCCGCAGCAGAGCTGCGTGACCGCATCGTGCAGGAGCTGAACGCCCGCCTTGCGGCGGATCCGGGCAACGCCCATCTCCGCCGTCAGCTTTTGCGGGTCTACCGGGCAGAGATCAAGACCATCGACGCCTTCTGTTCCGGCATCCTGCGGGAGAATGCCCATCTGCTGGCGGAGGATCGCCGGGGCGGACGGCTCACGGCGGATTTCCGCACGCTGGATGAAAACGAGGCTCGGCCCCTGCGTCAGCGGACGCTTCGTCGGGTGCTGGAGGATTATTACGAGCGCGCGGCGGCCACAGGCGGGAACCTGCTGCTGGCTGACGCCTTCGGCTATGGCCGCAATGACGACGCTCTGGCGGCGCTGGTGGAGGAGCTTTACAACAAGCTGCAAAGCCATGCCTATCCCCTCGACTGGCTGGAGCAGGCCGCCCAAATGTGGCGGGCGCTGCCAGAGGAGCCGGGAGAGCTCGCCTATGGCCGTGCGCTGCTGGATCGCTTCGCTGACCGGGCCGAATTCTGGGCAGGGAAGCTGCGCGGCTGCGCGGCAGAGATGGTGGGACTGGAGGCGCTGGAAAAGGCGTACCTGCCGTCGTTTCTGAACGCGGCAGCTCAGCTGGAGTCGCTGGAGAAGCTGGCGCGGGCGGGCGCATGGCGGGAGCTGGGCCAGAAGCCGCTGGATTTCATGCGGCTGATGCCTGTGACCGATCCGGACATTGCAGAGGAAAAGAGCAGAGCGCAGGCGCTCTGGAACAGCTGCAAAGCGTACATGAAGAAGAGCAAGGCCCTCTTTGACACGCCGCCGGAGGCATATCTGGACGACATGCGGGCCATGGCCCCCGCCATGGTGGATCTGCTGGCGCTGACGAAGGAATTCACCCTCTGCTATCAGGAGGAGAAGAATCGCCGCAATGCCGCGGATTTTTCCGATCAGGAGCACTATGCCATCACCCTGCTGATCCGGCCCGACGGCACGCCCACGCCTCTGGGCGAGACGGTGGCCGCCCGCTATCGGGAGATCATGGTGGACGAATATCAGGACACCAACGAGGTGCAGAACCGTATCTTTTCCGCCGTCTCAAAGGATCAGAAGAATCTGTTCGTGGTGGGCGACGTGAAGCAGAGCATCTATCGCTTCCGCCTGGCCGACCCCGGGATCTTTCTGGAAAAATACCGCAGCTTCCGCCCCTGCACAGAGGCGCAGCCGGGGCAGCCGCGAAAGCTCCTGCTCTCGAAAAACTACCGTTCCCGCCGTGAGGTGCTGGAGGCGGTGAACTTCGTGTTCGAAAATATCCTGTCGCTCCGCATGGGCGAGATGGAATACGGCCCGGATGAGCGCCTCTATGCCGGGAACCAGAGCTTTCTGGAGCGCGGCGGCTGCGAGACGGAGTTCCATCTGATCGACCTGCCCCGGAAGCAGGAGGCGGAGGGCCCACGGAAGCTGAAAAAGCAGGATGTGGAGGCCCGCTTTGTGGCGCAGCGTATCCGTCAGCTTCTGGACGAGGGCTTTCCCGTGCAGTCCGGCGACGGCCTGCGCCCCGTACAGCCGGAGGATATCGTGATCCTCATGCGCTCTCCCGGCACGCGGCAGAAGGAATTCACCGCGGCGCTGGCCGAGCAGGACATCCCCTGCTGCACAGAGGGGAGCGATGCGTTTTTCTCCTCCGTGGAGATCGCCGTGACCTTCCAGCTGCTGCAGCTCATCGACAATCCCCGGCAGGATGTGCCGCTGATCTCCGTGCTGTCCTCGCCGCTGTTCGGCTTCACGCCGGATCGACTGGCGGAGATCCGCGCCGCCGCGCCGGAGAGCGATTTCTACGAGGCGCTCGCTTCCTTTGACGGCGAGGATGCCCGCTCCTTCCTGGCTCGTTTCCGGGCCCTGCGGGAGCGCGCACGGGATCTCAGTGTGCGGCGCATCCTGAGCCTGCTCTATGACGAATGGAACCTGCCGGGCGTGTTCGGTGCCATGGAGGACGGTCCGCAGCGGCGGCAGCGCCTGTCCGCCCTGCTGGAGCATGCGGGCCGCTTTGAGGAAGCGGGCTACCGCGGCCTCTTTGCCTTTACTGCGGAGCTGCGCCGTGAGCTGGAGGAGGGCCGTCCCCCCCTGACCGCCGCGGGCAGCAGCGGCAGCGGTGTGCGCATCATGAGCATCCACAAGTCCAAGGGCCTGGAATTCCCTGTGGTGATCCTGGCCGACCTGTCCCACAGCTTCAACCGTCAGGACTTTTCCGACCCGGTGCTGGTGCATCCGGAGCTGGGCCTGGGCCCGGACTGCGTGGATCTCGGCCGCCGCATCAAATACCCGACGCTGGCCCGCCTTGCGGTGGAGGATCGGCTGAAGCGGGAGATGAAGGCGGAGGAGATGCGCATCCTCTATGTCGCCATGACCCGGGCAAAGGAAAAGCTGATCCTGGTGCACAGCGCCCTGAACGCGGAAAAGCTCCTTGCCACGCTGCTGCCTCTGGCCACGACCCCTGTGTACCCCGAGATCGTGGAGGAGCGCAGCTGCCTTGGCGAATGGATCCTGCTGCCCCTGCTGACCCGGCCGGAGGCAGCGCCCCTGCGTCAGCTGGCGGGGGGCGGCGCGGCCGCCGTCGGCGCGCCGGACGACTTCCCCTGGCAGGTGTTCTGTCACGACGGCCTTGCCTATCAGCCGCTGGGCGCGGCAGAGGAGGAGACGGTGCAGCACGAGCCTGAGCCGGAATGCGACCTGACGCTGCTGGACTTTGCCTATCCCTTCGAGCGGGAGACCACGCTGCCCACGGTGATCTCGCCCACGCAGCTGAAGCGCGCGGCGCAGGAGCCGACGGAGAGCGGGGAGGAGGGCGAAGAAAAGAGCACGCTGCCGCCCCATATCCGCGGCATGAAGCGCCCTGCCTTTCTGGAGGGAACGCGCCGCCTCAGTGGTGCCGAGGCCGGCACCGCCACCCATGTGCTCATGCAGTTCATGGACTTCTCCTGTGAGCCCACAGCCTTTGCCGTGCGCGAGGAGATCGCCCGCATCCTGCTGAAGCGGCAGATCACTCCCGCCGAGGCGGAGGCCATCCGTGTGGACGAGGTGGCGCGGCTGCTGGGCTCTGAGATGGGCACACGGCTGCGGGAAAACGCGCTCCACCGGGAGTATCGCCTGACGCTGCTGATGGCGGCGCAGGAGCTGGACAGCGCCGCCGCCGCGGGCGAGCAGATCATGCTCCACGGCGTGGTGGACTGCTGGTTCGAAAAGCCGGACGGCACCGTGGCGGTCATCGACTTCAAGACCGACCGGGTCTACGGCGAAAAGCTGCATTGCCGCGCGGAGGAATACCGTCCGCAGGTAGAGGCCTACTGCACCGCCCTGCAGCGCATTCTGGAAAAGCCCGTGTCGGAAAAGCTGCTCTATTTCTTCTCAGAGGGCGTGACGGTGGCGCTCTGAGAAAAAATAATCGGTACATTGTCCAAAAAAACTGCAAAAAATTCTTGCAATCTGCAAAAAGCCGTGATACAATATCCAAAGGTTTTGTGGTGAAAGCTAACGGAGCCTAGTTCAAGAGGAAAGAGGTGAACAAGAGCAATGAAGGAAGGTATCCATCCCAATTATCAGCAGACTACGATTACTTGCGCCTGCGGTAATGTGATTG
>CAYPWQ010000068.1:0-5365 GCA_964414495.1 uncultured Oscillospiraceae bacterium | reverse complement strand
AGCCGGGCAAGGTCGTCACGACCGGCACCGGCCCGGAGCTGCGTTCCAGCCCCGTCATCAAAAAGGCTTACCTCGGCGGCTGACGGCTGCAGCGCGCTGCCTCTCCCGCCGGTCGATACGAAGGACCGAGCCCACCAAAGAAAAAGCGCCCGAAAACCAGCTGGTTTTCGGGCGCTTTTCACGTTTTGCGCCGTTTCATATTCCTGTGGAAAAGGGGGGGGAGAGTGGCTGGGGCGGCCCTGGCGGGACGGTCAGGCGAGCAGCGCCTCGCCCTCTTCATACAGCAGCTCGTTCGCTCCGCTGAGAGACATCTTCTTCAGCAGGGCGAAGAGGATGATGCTGTCCCGCCGCTTTTTGACGTACAGCGGGACATAGCCGCAGTCCCGCAGGAGCGGCTGCACCTCCTCTGCCGCCAGCGCCATGGCAAAGCAGAGGCACAGCAGCTTGTCCCGCGAGGGAACGCGCTTTCCGGCAAAGATCTGGTAGGCATAGATCTCGTTCAGCCCGCTCTCGCCGATCACTGCGGCGCGCGAAAGCCCCCTTTCCTCCATAATGGCCCGCAGCCGCTCGTGGAGCGTACCGGTCTTCATCTGATCCTGATTCTTTTCCAAAAACGCATGGAGCTGGGCGCAGGAGGACAGCTCCTTTTCCAGTTCATCCGTGATCCGATCCCGCATGATGTCTCCTTTGACAGTGGGCTGCCGGACAGAGCCGGGAAGCCGCAGATTTTCCCAATTATTATACCGGATTCTTTCGTCCATGTCCAAAGCTCTCAGCTTAGTCGGGCAAGTTTTTTGCGCGGCGGGGCACTTGCCATCCGCACCCGGCACTGCTATAATATCACTATTATTGGATCCTGTATAGGGGAGGTGAGACGGTGGAGCCGCGGGACTATCTGGAAAGGCATCAGTATACCCTGCTGCGTCGGCTGAACCGCAAGCCCGACGCGCAGATCCTGCTGCTGCGCCGCGCCGACGGGGAGAAATTTGTCTGCCGCATCTATGACCATGAGGTGCCGTCCTATGAAACGGCGCAGACCATCTGCATTCCCGAGCTGCCCCGCATCCTTTCCTATGCCCGCGAGGACGGCTGCGTCATCGTGGAGGAGGAGTATGTGGACGGCATCTGCCTCTCCGATGTACTGGAATGCGCCCTGCCGGACACGGGCCAGACGGCGGCCATCGCCCTGCGGGTCTGCGCGGCGCTCAGCGCGCTGCATGAAAAGGGCGTGATCCACCGGGATGTGAAGCCGGAGCATGTGCTCCTCACCGCCGCGGGGCGGGTGGCGCTGGTGGATCTGGACGCGGCGTCGGATTATGCCCCGGAAAAGGAGCGGGACACCCAGCTTCTCGGCACGGTGGGCTATGCCGCGCCGGAGCAGTTCGGCTTTGCCCGCAGCGACGCCCGCACGGATGTGTTCAGCCTCGGCGTCATGATAAACGTCATGCTGACGGGGCGGCATCCCTCCGGCGGTCTGGCCGAGGGGCCGCTGCAGAGCATCATCGAGACCTGCATCGCGGTGGACGCGGCGCGGCGCTATGGCACGGCGGAGGAGCTGGCAGCCGCGGCACTGTTCTGCATGATGCTGGCGTTTCTGGCGGGATGGGCTTTGCCCCCAGCGTCACAGCCCACGGATGACGATCAGGAGCCGGTGTCCGGGGTCGTGGACACGGAGCAAAGCGGCCGCGGGCTGACGGCGGAGGACTGTATCAGCACCGTTCCCGACCGGCTTGCGCAATTCACCTATGATGGCTGCGTCTACTACATGGGACCGCGCTTTTCGACTGTGAACTATCCCTGGGACAACACGGTGAACCCGGTGCTGGAAGAGGGCGACTATGAGGATAAGAGCTTCGACATCGTCTTCTGGACGCGGCCGGATGGGAGCACGGAGGAGGAATACCGCCTTGTCACAGATCAGGCGCTGATCGACGAGCTGATCGCCCTTTTCGACGCGGATTCGCTGACGCTCAGCGTATATGCGCGGCAGGCGGAGGGGGCCGCGACACCGGAATGGTTCCCGGTGATATCCGCTGGCGAAGATGCCGGCTATCCCTGTCCCATTTTACTGCGGCTCGGGCTGGAGCATCGGGGCGACTGGGTCGTCGTGGCCTCCGGTCGGATCGGCGGCGAAACGCTGACCGCCGCCACGACTATGAGCTGGCAGCCCTTCGAAGGAGTAGCCTTCGAACCGGAAGCGGGCACAGAGGATGCTGTCGCGGCCATCAATGCCTTCCTTGCGAGCTATGACGCGCGGGACAGCATCACCCTCCAGATCGCGCTTCCGGCAGGGGAGCATGAGGGCTATATCGTCGTGCCGGAATGGTCGGCGCGCATGAACGTGGAGATCAGCGGGGCATATGGCGAGCGGGATCCCTCTGCGTGGCAGACGACGCTGCGCGGCGGCATCTGCTGCAATGCCGAAGAGACCGCGGTGTTTTTGAAACACATTGCCTTTGTCGGCAGCGGAAGGGGCGAGACGTACAGCAGCTTTCCCGGAAACGGGAGCGAAGCGGAGCGTGCGCGGAACTACGGTATCTATGGCGGCGGCTTTGGCGGAGCGTACGATTGCAGCTTTACCGGCTATGACATCGCCCTGTACGGCCGTGATTGCACAGGATGTGTCTTCGAGGACAACCGCGTGGCGCTCTGTATCGACATTCCGGTGGCGGAGAGCAATGGTGAGGTGTACGATAACATCTTCTTGCGCAATGCGGTGGGCATTCAGTTTGCCGATATCGGCCATCACGCCATGAGCAGCTTTTTGATCGTCGGGAATGAGTTTATCGACAACGGAAGGGACATCGTCAACAATACCGGAAAGGAGCTTCCGGCGCTGCGCTGGCAGGTGACAGAGTCCTGAACGACCGGAAAACCGGGCTTTGCCGCCAGCGGCAAAGCCCGGTTTTTGCATATGAGAAAACCCCTTATCCCTGCACGTCGTCCAGCTGGAAGTCGCCGGAGAGCAGAGTAGAGAGCGGGGCGTCCTTTTCCACCGCGAGGCGGCGGGACTGGTTCAGGATGGCCTCCTCCACCTTGTTGCGGGCAAGGCGGCCGTTGCCCGCCTCGGCGGGGCGGAGCGCCTGCACCGCGTTATAATAGGCCAGCAGGGGCAGCTCGCAGCCCTCGTCCAGGGTATAGCCCTTGCCTGCGGCGATGCTCTTGGTGATGCGCAGCAGCTCCTCGCCGGTGTAATCCGGGAAGTGGATGAGGTTGGGGAAGCGGCTGCGAAGGCCGGAGTTGGCGGTGAGGAATTCCTCCATCTCCTTGGAATAGCCCGCCAGGATCACGATGAGCTCGTCGCGGTGATCCTCCATGCCCTTGACCAGGGTGTCGATGGCCTCCAGACCAAAGCTGTCGTCCTTGCCGCGATAGAGGCTGTATGCCTCATCGATGAACAGCACGCCGCCGAGAGCGGACTGGATGACGCGGTTCGTCAGGGGCGCGGTGTGACCCACATAGCGCCCCACCAGATCGGCGCGGGAGACCTCGATGAGCTGGCCGCCGCTGAGCACGCCGATGGCCTTGAGATAGCGGCTGATGATGCGGGCGATGGTGGTCTTGCCGGTGCCGGGATTGCCGGTGAAGATCATGTGCTTGCTGACCTCGCCCGCCTTCAGGCCCTGACGGCGGCGCAGCTGCTGCACCGCATAGTATTCCTCCAGCTGCAGGACGTACTGCTTTACCTCCGTAAGTCCTACGATCTCCTGCAATTCGGCCTTCACAGCGGCGGCGTCGCCGCTGTAATCCTGCCCCAGCAGGGCGAAGCAGTCGAGCTTTTCTTCCTCGCCGAAGTCGGCCAGCACGCGGCCGTTCTCCGCGCTGAGACTCACTGGCGCGTCCTTCGGCAGCTCCCGCTCCAGACGTACCTGCGCCAGCGCCCGCAGCAGCTTTTCATAAAAGTCCAGCACGGCGGAGAGCCCCGTCATGGCGTTGACCTGCGACACGGCGAGGGCAATGAGCTCTTCTGGCGCGGTCACGCGGAAGGAGAGCTGCTTCTGCGCCAGCGTCACCAGCTCCTCCTGCTCCCGCCGCGCGATCTGCTCCATGGCCTCGCGGGAGAGGGGAGCGGTCTCGCAGAGGTCGCCCAGGGCATTGATGAAGGGCGCGCCGAAGCTGCCTGCCAGCTTTTCCAGCGACTGCTCGCTCAGGAACACCAGATACTTCCCCTCGGCACTGAGGGAGCCCACGGCCTCGGCAGCCAGCGAGTTGCTGACGCTGATGAGCTGGCCGTTCTGCAGGGTATAGCGGGAGGAGAGAGCGCATTTGCCCGCCGTCACCAGCTCGGAGAGCATGTTGAGATAGGAGGGGTGGCACTGCTCGAAATGCTCAAAGCAGAGGATGGCGCTGCTGGAGCGCAGCGCGGCATAGAGATCCTGCAAAAACAGCTTTTCCTCGCCCGCACTGGGATAGAGGGCCAGATCGATCCAGCGGAGCTCACCGCAGGCAAGGAGGTGCCGCTCCTGCATCTCCTCCGCCAGGGCGGTGAGGGCGCTATGCCGCCCGGAATGCTTCGGGCCGGAGACATAGATCGCGTTCCGGGGGAAGCCCGCCTCCGGCGGCACGACAAAGGGTCGCTTGAAGGCAATGACCAGCTTTTTCAGGAAGGGCTCCTGCCCGAAGATCTCCTGCCCCAGCTCCTCGGCGAGACCGGCAAAGGCCTCCGCCCCGGCGGGCTCCGGCGCAGCCTCCTTCTGAGGCACCGCCTTGGGAGCGGCTGCGGTGGAAGAGGCAGGCGCCGTGCGCAGCTGCTGCTCCAGCGCGTCCAGCTGCGCCTCCGTCTCCTGACAGAGCGCCTGCAGCTCGCTCTGCTTTTGCTGATGCTCCAGCATGCTGCCGAGATCGGGCAGGCCACGCCCGGTCATCTCCTCCAGCGTGTCCAGAAGGTTGCCGCCGCTGCGCCGCTTTTTCCGCTGCGCCGCCCGGATCTCCTCCAGCGTATAATTCTTGCGCTTGCCGAGGATGCTGTTCAGTGCCTCGTCGATGGTGTCACGCATGGTCGTTTCCTGCCTTTCCCGTGGTTTATCACATTTGATACTTCATTTTACAACAGCCGCCGTCCCTTGGCAAGAGCACCACGCAAAACCGCCCGCCGGAAGCGCGGCACAAAAAACAGCCCCTCCCGTGATGGGAGGGGCTGCAAAGCGTTTTGCTTATTCGTAGATGGGATACTTCTTGGTGAGGGCGACAACAGCCTTCTGCGCCTCTTCCTTGTTGGCCTCGAAGTCGCGGGCGACCAGACCCATGATGCGGGCGATCTCCTTCATGTCCTCTTCCTTCAGACCGCGGGTGGTGGCAGCGGGAGTGCCCACGCGGATGCCGGAGGTGACGAACGGCTTCTCGGGGTCGTTGGGGATGGCGTTCT
>CAYPWQ010000067.1:0-5376 GCA_964414495.1 uncultured Oscillospiraceae bacterium | reverse complement strand
GCGTCCAGGCAGGTGAAGGGACTGTCCGCATGGAACTCCAGCTCGCAGCGCCCGATGAGGTTCACCACCCGGATCCGCGCGCCGCCGCAGTCGAAAATGCCCACGCCGTGCCCCGGCGAACGGGAAGAGATGTTTGCCGGACGCAGCAGGGCAGGCTCCTCCTCCAGCATCTCATAGATCTGCGGCTTGGCAAAGCTGTGGTTCCCCAGCGTCACCACGTCCGCCCCGGCGCGCAGCAGCTGCTCCGCCTGCTGGGGCATCAGCCCCACCACTGCGGCGTTTTCTCCGTTCACCACGGCGAAATGGATGTTCCTCTCCCGCCGGATGCGCCCCAGCTGGCGCGTCAGATGGGCAAGACCGCTCTCGCCCACCACGTCGCCCACGGCAAGGATATTGTAGATCATGGGATGTACCTCCGTTTCCTCCGGCCCATGGGGCCGCGCCGTTTTTCTTCATTATAGCGGATCAGACGCCGAAGTGCAACCGCTGCCGGAAAAGGGAATGGCCCATCCGCGGCGCAGGGCGCAAAAAAGAGAGGAGCTGGCGCTCCTCTCTTTCCTTCATTTCCCTATGCTGCTCTGCCGGCGGCCCTTCCTCCGCTCAGCTGAGCATGAAGCCGTATTTCAGCGGATCATGGGGGTCGATGAGGTATTCGGCCACGCCGGTGACATAGGCATTGCCCGTGATCTCCGGCACCACCGCCTGATAGGGGCCCACCGTGGTCTCCTCCACAATGCGGCCCGTGTGACGGGTGCCCAGAATGCCCTCCGTGACCAGGCTGCCGCCCGCCTTCATGCGTCCGCGGGCATGGAGCAGCGCCATCTTTGCGCAGACGCAGGTGCCGCTGGGACTGCGGTCCACCTGCTCGTGGCCGAACACCACGATGTTGCGCATGACTGCGCCCCCGGTGGTGGGCGTCGCGTCATAGAATTCCAGCGTCGTGACCTCGTGGATGTCCATCAGCGGGTGCTGCACCTCCACCTCGCCCGCCGTGATGCGCCGCAGCATTTCGCAGCCGATCCCGGTGAGAAGGGAGATATTCTCCCGCTTCAGCTCGATCCCCAGCCGCTTGACGTTGACCAGAGGGATGAACTGCCCGCCAAAGGCGATGTCAAAGGGCACATGCCAGCCCCGCACATCCATGGACAGATCCTCCAGTGCCAGATAGCAGGGCACGTTCCGTACCGTGACCTGCACGGCACGGCCATTCTCCACCTGGACCGCGGAGTGGATCAGACCGGCGCAGGTGTCCAGCGTGATATAGGTCACAGGCTCGGACACCGGGACCAGCGCCGCCTCCACCGCCGCCGTAGCCACGCCGAAGATGGCATGGACGCACATGTTGGTGTAGGACTCGGACTCCATGAAGATCACACCCAGATCCGCCTCCGGGTGCACCGGCTCTGTCAGCAGCGCACCGAAGCAGTTTTGGTGGCCCCGGGGCTCGAACAGCAGAGCCCTGCGGAGATGATCCAGATTCTGCGCGATGTAGTTGCGCTTGGCGATCATGCTGTCGCCGGGGATGGGCGGCAGCCCATCCACCACGATGCGGGTGAACTCGCCCTCTGTGTGGGTGTCCACCGCCGTAAGACGGGTCTCAAAACGGCTGAGATCCACCTTGGGACGCCGGGAAAAACGGTCGCTCATGGCATATGCCTCCTGTCATGATCCGCGGTTGTATCTGTTGTATACGGTCGAATGGGAGCTGTCGCTCAGGCGGCCTGCTCAGCCTTCTTCGCCTTGGCAGCGTCGCGGAACATCATGACGCTGGTATAGTAGCACACCACGATGACCAGCCACTGCAGCACGGTCAGAGGCATGGACTTCACGACGAACACGGCCAGCAGCACGCCGGGGATACCGGCCAGCGCAAAGGCAAACGCCGCATGGTGATGATAACGCTCAGACTTGAAATAGGGGAAGGAGCCGCTGCCGACGCCCAGGAAGCCCAGACCCATCATGATGGGGAAGGCCACGCGGGGATCCATGCCCAGCATATAGACCATGCACATGGTGGGGGCATAGTTGCCGATGCCCACGGTGAGCAGTGCGCCCAGGATGAAGGAGCCGGCGCAGGCGATGACGAGCTTCACGCCATGCAGACCAATCTCTTCGCCGCCCAGAGGATAGAGACCCAGCTTGCTCAGGACCATGAGCGTGGCGCCCACGAACAGGCCGACGCCCATACAGGTGCGCAGCACGCGGGTGGAGAGCTTGCTGGCCACACGGCCGCCGATGAAGGCGCCGACGATGCCGCTGGCATACATGCCGAAGAGGGTCAGCAGCTCCACCTGGATGATGGAGAGGGACAGCAGCGCTTCGCAGGCCACGGGAACGGCGCAGCCCACCACCAGCGTACCGGGCAGGATGTCATCGTCCACGGTCTTGGTCAGCTTGTAGGTCGCCATGGTGGGAGCCAGACTGCCGATGCCGAGATAGTCAAAGAAGTTCAGCACAAAGCCGGTGATCCAGTACACGCCGATGCTCTTTTTGCTGAGTCCCTTTTCACCGTTCTTGATAAAGCCCTTGGTCAGGAATGCGCCCTGGATCACGGCGAATGCACCGATGAATGCCTTGATAAGAGTCAGAACCATATGTTTTCTCCTTTACGTAATATTTCCCTGATAACAGTCCCCATTGAAAATGCTGAAAAGAAAATTCGCTCGTTAAAACATTGACCATTGTGGGTGCGCGTGTGCCCCGCGTCGGTACACTGCGGGGCGATGCGCCGGTGCGCCCGGATCCCAATCGGGCGCACCGGCAGAGGGAATACTCAGATCTTTGCGTGATAGGTATAGGGCAGGGGCTTGATGAGACCGGGCATGTCGGCGTCCACCACATGCTGGAGGGCGGCCTTCACGATGGCGGTCTGCATCTCCACGTTGTGGGGCTCGCCGGCGTTGGCGCCCATGGGCACGGAGGGTGCCACGGCGCGGGGGGTACCCTGCTGCTTGCAGACAGGGGGAAGGGCTGCGATGATGCAGGTGGAAATACCTGTGGCTTCGATTGCTCTCTGCACCAGAACTGCAGAGCGGTGGCAGGTGCCTCACCCAGCAGTCAGCAGGACAATGTCGGCCTCCTGCTTTTTGAACAGCTCGGCCACCTGTGCGCCGATCTGGTTCTTGAAGGTCTCGATGTCGCCGCCGCCGCCCATGAAGCCGGCGTTGACCTCGCAGAACTCCTTGATAAAGCCCTCCTTCACCAGCTCCTGCATACGCTGATAGGGCCACATGGCGTTGATGTCGCGGTTGACGTCGGTGTGGTCATAGCCGCCGTGGGTGATCATCAGCTCGTCGGGCTGCACGTCGCGGGGAACCTCGCGCCAGGTGCGGTCGCCGGCCAGCTTATAGGGCTTCTGGGTCTTGAGGTGCACGCCGCAGGCGCTGGCAAAGCCCACCTTGCACTCGCTGAGAGGCTTGGTCAGAGGCGCCCAGACAGGAGGGGGCGTGATCGGAGTAAAGATCTCCGAGGTCATATTTGCTACGGTCGTGATTTTCATAATTGATCGCTGTCCTCCTTCTCGTAGGAATCGTTCTTCATTTCGATATAGCTCATCAGGAACTTCACTTCATCGCCGACCTTCGGCTCCTTCTCGGTAATCAGCCAACGGCTGGGAAGCTTCAGCACACCGAGACGGGAATGGATCTGCACGATGAATTCGCCGTCCTTGACCTCCCGGATCGTTCCGGTATAGGGAACGGCCGCATTGTTGACTTTGATACCGCGAATCAGCATCCGTAGACCTCCCGCGCCAGCTCCAGGTTCTGATCGATGACCTGCGGATTATAGTGCTTGGGCGCATTGTTGATCTTGACGCCGCCCATCTTGGTCTTGAGCATGGACACCGCGCGGAGCGCTGCCTCGGCGGTGAGGGAGTTCTTGGCCAGAATGTCCTCCACGTTGCCGTCCTCGGAGACGCAGAGATCCACCATGCTGTCCATGTACTTGTTGCCGACCACCAGTGCGCCCTGCACGCCGCAGTAGGAAACGCCCACCACGGGCACGCCCAGAGAGCCGATCTGCTCGATATGAGAGGCAAAGTCGATGTGGTTGTTGCCGAAGCCCTCGGTGGTGACGATGCAGCCGTCCACCTTCATGGCCTCGACGGTGGCGCCCACGCGGCGGGAAACATAGAACTTCTCGGTGTTGGCCTGGGGGCTGCCGACGAAGAGCACGCCGATGAGATCTACTTCCTCATCCTCGGCCAGACGCTTGACGATGGGCTCTCTCCAGTAAACGAGGGAGGCTTCCTTGGTGTCGGGGGTGATGCAGGTCAGCGCATGGATGCCGCCGTCGCGGACTTCGTTCACGCGCAGGAACACGGTCACGTTGCCCAGGTCCACGTTGGGACGGCCGCCGATAAAGCCGCAGGGCTCGTCCGGCAGGATCAGGTTGTCGTGCATGGCGCCCTGGCCCATGATCTCCTTCACCAGCAGCACGCGGGGCTTGCCGGGACGCTCCATCTCGTTGTAGGTGCGCTCCTCGGCGGCGTCGGCGATCTCCTTCTTCTTCAGCACCTCGCGGATCTCCTGGGTGATGACGTCCATGGCCTGATGGCTGGCCAGAGGCCCGGGACGCTCCATGCCGGTACCGGACTTGATGGTGGCGTTCACATGGATGATGAAGGCATCCTTGTCGGGTGCGCCGGGACGACCCCAGAACACGTTGTCCTCGAAGATACCGTTGCTGAGGTTGGCCTCGGCGGTCTGCAGGCCGTCCTCGTCGGTGCCGGTCAGCAGCATGTACACGCCCGTCAGCTCGAAGGTGCTGCCCGTGCCCAGCTCGCCTTCCTTCTTCACGGCGATGGGCTGCACGTCCATCATGGTGTTGACGTAAACGCGCTGGTTCTCGGGGCGGATGATGTCCATGGTGATCTCGGTCACGAGAGGATTGGCGGCCTGTGCCTCGGGGATCAGGCTCTCGCGGACGGTCAGGATGCCGTTTTCAAAGCTGGTCGTCTCACCGATCTGCACATCCTTCACAGGGAAAGCGTAATTCTTGAGGGAGCGGCGGATGTAATCCTCCCTGGCCTCGGCGGGCGGCTCCACGGTGTGCTCGCCATCAGCGTCGGAAACGGCAGCGCCCTCCGCAGTGGTCACGCTGACCTGGCCCGCTGCGGCACCGGCGCCCATGGGCAGGCTGATGTCGATGCCCTTGCCCTCGTCGATGCGGATGCGGAGCACGCCGCCTGCGACGGCAGCTTTGGGTGCGGCGGCAGGGGCGGTCTTCTCCTCGGCGGGAGCGGCGTCTGCGGCGGGAGCCTCCTCGACGGCTGCGGCCTTTTCCACCTTCTCGGCGGTCAGCGGGGTCAGGGAATCCAAGGTATCCTGCAGCGTAGCGCCCAGCGCCTCGCCGATGGTTGTGGCACCGTCTACG
>CAYPWQ010000066.1:0-5399 GCA_964414495.1 uncultured Oscillospiraceae bacterium | reverse complement strand
GTACTCCTTATCCAGCACCGCCCGCCGGAAATCGGCGCTGGAGAGCAGCCCCTTCATGAGGATGTCGGCCTTGCCGCTGTGTACCAGCCCCGCCGCCAGTGCGGCAGCTTCCCGCACATCCGGCTCGTGGATCACCTGCACCCGCTTGCCGTCCAGCGTCAGACCGATCTTACCGGCAATGTCGGCGATGGCATCGCCGTTGCCCACCAAAATGGCCTTGGCGTAGCCGCCGGCCACCGCGTCACGGACGGCTTCCAGCACCGGCGCATCCGCCGCCGCAGCCACCGCCACCGTTTTCACGCCCTGCCGCAGCGCAGCGGTGCGTACTTCGTTGAATGTGGTCATAGCGGCTTACAGTCCCAGCTTTTTCCGCACGTCTGCCATGTCCAGCGGGGGGATGCCCAAGATCTCACGGGCTTCGGCGGGGGTGGCGGGCTGGTTGCCGAAGATCTTGACGGCCTCTACCGCACGCTGCACCAGCATCTGATTGGTGGCCATGATCTTGTTGCCGTTCTCGTCCTTGCCGAACACCACGTTGTCCTCCATGCCCACACGGATGTGGCCGCCCAGCGCCAGTGTGGCGTACAGGATGGGCAGATGACCGGCACCTACGCCGAAGGCAGACCAGGTGGAACCGGCGGGGATGTGGTTCTTCATGTACAGCAGGTTTTCCACGGTGGCGGGCATACCGCCCAGCACGCCCAGGCAGAACTGATAGTGGCAGGGGGTGGGCAGATGACCCTTCTTCACGAAGTAGTCGGTAATGCCCAGCATACCGGCGTCGAAGATCTCGATCTCCGGCTTGATGCCCTTTTCCATGTAGGCGTCGCCCAGCTTTTGCAGGAACTGAGGGCTGTTCATAAACACGGCGGTGGGCATCCAGTTGAACGTACCGGCGTCATAGGAGCCCATCTCGATACCCGGGACGGTCATGTGGTGGAGATAGCGCTCCTCGTCGGTGGCGGGATGCTCCACGCTGGCACCGGAGGAGGTGCAGTTGATGACCACGTCGCAGTCCTCGTGGGAGCGGATGAGCTTGACGATCTCGGCAAACGCCTTGGTGTTCATGGCGCCCTTGCCGTCCTCGTGGCGGGTGTGGATGTGAACGACGGCGGCACCCAGTTTCCAGCACTCGTAGGCGGTCTGGGCGATCTGCTCCGGCGTTTCGGGGATGTTGTAACCGGCGGGGGTGACGGCACCGGTCAGTGCGGCGGTGATGATAGTCTTAGCCATGACGTGATTCTCCTTTACAGTTTTTGGTGCATACGCAGCATCTCCACCAGCATCCGGTCACGGAAGGCGGCGATGCTCTTGTGGTCGTGTCCGATATGCTCCGGCAGCGCGGCCATAAATGCCGGCATCTGCTGCTGGGCAATATCGGGGAATGTCTCCGGCGTGGCGGAGAAGTTGCTCAAGTCGGCAAAAATGGCGTTGGAGGAGGAGACGTAGCGCCGCAGCATCTCGCCCAAGCCCATGTCGCCTGCGCCCAGTTCGTAGCCCAGCGCCGGCCCCATGATGCCCCAGCGGAGACCGGGGCCGTAGGCCACGGCGTTGTCGGCGTCCTCGATGGTGCAGACGCCTTCGCACACCAGCGCCACTTCCTCACGCCACAGGGCGTGGGCGAGGCGGTTGGCCACGAAGCCGGCCTTTTCCTTTTGCAGCACGATAGGGGTCTTGTCGCAGCGCTTGTAGAGGGCGACTGCCCAGTCCACGAACCGCTGCTCCGTCTTTTCGCCCTTGCAGATCTCCACCAGCGGGATGAGATAGGCGGGGTTGAAGGGATGGGCCACGATGATGCGCTCCGGGTGCTGTGCCCCCTGGGCGATGAGACTGGTGGGGATGCCGGTGGAGCTGGAGGCGATGACGGCCTCGGCGGGGAGATAGCGCTCCATCAGCGCCACCATCTCCCGCTTCTGCTCCACGTTCTCCGCGCCGTTCTCCTGCACGAAATACACGCCGGTAAACGCCTTTTCAGGGTCGGTGGTGAAGTGGACACGGCTCCACAGGTCGTCGCCGTCCCTGGCCAGATCGTACTTGCGATAGGCGTCGATGGCCATCTGCACCCTGGGCTTCGCCCGCTCAATGGACGCTTCGCTGCGGACGTAGACGTTCACCGTCAGTCCCTTCAACGCGAAGTAGGCGGCCAGCCCGCCGCCGATGGTACCCGCGCCATACATGGCCACGGTGTTCACTTGCTTTACATCGATCATATTGATTTCTCCTTGTGTGTCGGTGGGAGCGTGGGGTGTCCACGCTCCCACCCGTGTGATGAGGAGGGTGTCAGCACATTTCGTAAATACCGGCCGCGCCCATGCCCTGTCCGATGCACATGGTCACCAGCGCATACTTGCCGCCGGTGCGCTTCAGTTCGTTCAGTGCCTTGCAGGTGAGGAACGCGCCGGTGGCGCCCATGGGATGACCCAGCGCAATGGCGCCGCCGTTGGGGTTGACCTTTTCGGTGGGCAGTTTCAGCTCGCGGATGCAGGGGATGGACTGGGCGGCAAAGGCCTCGTTCAGCTCGATGACGTCCATATCCTCCACCGTAAGGCCGGTCAGCTCCATGACCCTGGGCACGGCGTACAGGGGGCCAAGCCCCATGTAGGCGGGATCGCAGTCCACGGCGGCAAAGCCCACGAAGCGGGCGATAGGCTTAATGTTCAGGGATGCCGCCTTTTCACGGCTCATCAGCACCACGAAGGCCGCGCCGTCGCTGGTCTGGGAGGAGGTGGCCGCCGTAACGGTGCCGCCCTCTTTGAAGCAGGGGTTGAGCTGGCTCAGGCTGTCCATGGAGCTGTTCGCCCGAATGCCCTGATCCTTGTCAAAGACGATGGCGCTGCCGTCGGTGTCCACGCCGGTCAGCGGGATGATCTCGTCGTCGAACTTACCGGATTGCTGGGCGGCAGCGGCCTTGCGGTGGCTCTCCACGGCGAAGGCGTCCTGCTCTTCGCGGCTGATGCCGTACTTCTCCGCCACATTCTCCGCCGTCAAGCCCATGGAGAGGTAGAAATCCGGCTCGTTCTCCACCAGCCAGGGGTCGAAGAAGGCGGTGCGGTCGTAGTTGGCGGGCACGGCGGTCATGGACTCGATACCGCCGCAGACGAGGCAGTCGTTCATGCCGCTTTCAATGAGCGCTGCGCCCATGGCGATAGCCTGCAAGCCGGAGGAGCAGAAGCGGTTCACCTGCACGCCCGGGACGCTCTTGGGCAGCCCTGCACGGAGAGCGATGGGACGGGCGGGGTTGCAGCCCTGCTTCAAGTCCGGCTGGGCGCAGCCCACGATGACATCCTGAATGTCCTCCAGCGGGAGCTGGGGCAGCTTCTTTTCCAGCAGCCCTTTCAGCACCAGACCGCCCATGTCCACCGGATGCATTTCCCGCAGTGCGCCTTTTTTACCGCTGCGGGCGATGGCGCTGCGGCCGTAGGCCACCACTACCACATTGTTCATCTGTGTTGCCACGGTGCGCCTCCATCAATAGCCCTTGGGGTTCTTCTTGTCCCACTCCACCGCCTTTTCGTGGATGTCCCACGTCTCCAGATTCTGAGGCCGGAGCATATCGGTGGTCTCGGCGGCGTACTTCCAGCGGGCGTACAGGCCGTGATAGGCCTCGTCCTTCTGCCCCTTGTCGTAGCCGCCCAGATTGCCCTGGGCGATCTTGATGTAGGTGGAGAGCTGCTCGTTGACGGTGTGGAGCTTCAGATCCTCCACATACATCTTCTCCAGCGGACGCTTGGCCAGATACGAGGTGATGGTGCGGGTCTCGTAGGGGACGGACTTGATCATGCGGGCGATCTCCCATGCGCGGTCGAGAACAGTACCCTTGGGCACCACCTCGCTGACCCAGCCCCAATCCAGCGCCTGCTGGGCGGTGAACTGGCGGGAGGTGTACATATAGTAGTTGCCCCGCTTGGTGCCCAGCAGCGTTTGCAGCAGCAGACCCATGCCGTCGCCGGGGACAAGACCATAATGCAGGTGGGGATCGTCAAACTTGCAGTCGTCGGAGACGATGGTGATGTCGCAGAGGATGGCGCTGTCCCAGTGGAAGCCGGGGCCCTGCATGGCGGCGATGGTGGGGATCTCCAGATCGAAGATCATGTTCTTGATGAGGTTGGTGTCGTCAAAATACTGGTGCTGGAACCGCTCCTGACCGTAGCGCTCCCAGCCGTTGGGGTCGGAATCCTGCATCCAGTTGGGGCCCTTGTGGGTCCAGATGAGAATCTCATTCTCGTGGTCGAGGGAGATGACGCGGGTCAGCTGGCTCATGGCGCGGTGGGCACCGCCCGACCAGTTCATGGGATGCTCACCGGTCTTCATGGTGACTTCCAGAATGCCGTCCTCGCGGCGCATATCGAAGTAGTCCTTGAACCACTCCTTGTATTCCTCGAATTGGGGGAGCTGGACATAGGGAACGAGAGGCTTCTTTTCCATGGTCAATTTCCTTTCTGATTCATAAAGTGTGCATCCGCTGCGGCGTGTATCATCTCGTCAAAGCTGTGGAAGTCGGTACTCTCCTGCACGAAGAGGTCGAGCAGCGTCTCGTCGTAGAGGGGCTGCTCCGCCTCCCAGTTGAGGATGACGGCGCTGGAATAGCGGAAGTATTCAAATTTCTCGAAGCGGGTGTGTGCGCGCATAAAGTCATCGGTGAAGATGGCGGCGAAAAAGCGGCGCAGCTTTTCGTCATTATGCAGGGTGACGGTGCTCATTTGTTCTCGTTGTAGAACTTCTCCGCCTCGGCGTAGACGTAGCTGCTCCACACCGGCTCGTGTACCTCCAGCATATGGCGCTGGTGTGCCACGTCCTCGTCGGTCTGCGCGTCGTGAAGCACGCCCTCACTGATGGTCTGATAGAAGCAGCCCTCTCCCGGGGGACAGCCCTTGATCCAGTGGGCACCCGGGTGGTCTTTCAGGTACTTGAAGGTGCAGTTGCCGTGAAGCACCAGATTTTCATTGTCGGTAATATCGCTGAGATCGTTTTTGCCGCCGATGATGACGTGGGTGTTGCTGCACTTTTCGTAAGCGCCGATGGCTTTCAGCTTTTCCATGCTCAGCGCCAGCAGCGCCTTGCCCATGTCGTATACCCGCTCCTTACGGCCCGCGCCGAGCTCCTTGCCAATCATGACCGCGCTGGCGTTGCCGATGGCGAACACGGTCACGCTGAACAGGCGCTCGATGTTGCCGGAGATGTTGTACGCCGCGAGAATGGAGGTGCTGCCGTCCATGTGCCCGAGGATGATTGGATAGAGCATCGCGCCGACACCCCACAGCGCCTCGTTGAGCACGACGGGCAGCGAATATTTGAAAAAGTCCCGCACAATAATCATGCCGGGCTTAAGCATGAGCCAGAGCTTGACCGGCAGCCGCTTGCCAAACACGGTATAGACCACAATCGCAATCAGCTCCAGA
>CAYPWQ010000065.1:0-5446 GCA_964414495.1 uncultured Oscillospiraceae bacterium | reverse complement strand
ACCCACCGCATCCGCGCCATCCCCGCAGACTGGCAGATCCTGCTGCTGGGCAGCGGCGCCATCCGCGAGAGCGGCACCCGCCGGGAGCTGCTGGCGCTGGACGGCGCGTACTGCGCCCTCCAGCGGACCGTGGAGAAGGGAGGCGACGCATGAGCCGACTGGATTCCCTTCCCGGAACGCAGATCATCCGCCGCGGAGCCAATGCCCGCAGACCGCAGCACGGTCTGCACACCCTGCTGCGTCTGCTGCGCACGGTGATCCGCCGCCCCTGGCAGGTGACGGCCGCGCTGGGGCTGACTGCCGTTTCCGTGGCCGCCTCCGTGGGCGGGACATATCTGCTCAAGCCCATTTTTGACCGGCTGGCCGATGCGCTTGCATCAGGCGATGCCGTTCTTCCCGCCATTGCCGCGCCAGTGGGTCTGACCGTCCTGCTCTGCGCGGTGGAGACCGCCGCCACTTATGGTCAGTCCATCGTCATGGCGCGTCTGGCGCTGAACGGCTGCTGCCGTCTGCGGGAGGAGCTGTTCCGCCATGTGCAGCAGCTGCCCATGTCCCGGCTGGACGGCCTGCCCCACGGCGAGCTCATGAGCCGCCTCATCAACGACACGGACAGCGTGCAGCAGATGCTGGAAAGCGGCATCGTCACGCTGATCCAGGTCTCCTGCACCTTCTGCGCCACGCTCGTCATGATGCTGCTGCTCTCGTGGCGCATGTTTCTCGTGACGGCGGCGGTCTGCGCCGTCACAGCGCTGTTCTTCCGCCGCATGGGACGGCGGGGCGGCGCACAGTTCCGCGCGCAGCAGGCCGCACTCGCCCGTCTGAACACGGCGGCGCAGGAGTATATCCACGGTATCCGCACGGTCAAGGTTTTCCACCGGGAGGAAGAGACCGTCCGGGAATTTGGCGAGAGCAATGAGCAGTTCCGCGCCCACGCAGCGCAGGCCATGTTCCTCTCCTCCGGCATCCTGCCGGTCGCCTCCAACATCTCCAACTGCGGCTATGCCCTCACTGCCGTGCTGGGCTGCCTGCTCACCGCCGGGGGGCTGCTCACCCCCGGGGATCTCGTTTCCTATCTCACCTTTACGCGGAAAGTGACCTCGCCCATCAACACCATCTCCCAGCAGTTCACCGGCATCCTCTCCGCCCTTGCCAGCGCCGAGCGCATCTTTGCGTTGCTGGATCTGCCCACGGAGGAGGACAGCGGCCATGTAACCGCCGTCGCCACAGAAACAGGGCTCTGCTGGCGGGACGGCGATACCCTCGCCCCCGTCCGGGGACAGGTGGAATTTGACAGGGTCAGCTTTTCCTATGTGCCGGAAAAGCCGGTGCTGCGGGAGGTCTCCTTCCGCGCCGACGCCGGGAGCCACATCGCGCTGGTGGGTTCCACGGGGGCCGGGAAGACCTCGATCATCAGTCTGCTCACCCGCTTTTACGAGCCCCAGGCGGGACGCATCCTGCTGGACGGCATCGACCTGCGGGAGATCGAAAACACCTCTCTGCGGGGGCGCTTTGGCGTGGTGCTGCAGCAGACCCATCTTTTCAGCGGCACCGTGCTGGACAACATCCGCTTCGGCGATCCCCGCATCACGGACGAGCAGTGCATCGCCGCCGCCAAGCGCGTCCGCGCCCACGGCTTCATCTCCCAGCTGCCGCAGGGCTATCACACCCGCATCTCTGATGAGCAGGGCATGATCTCCCAGGGGCAGCGCCAGCTGCTGGCCATTGCCCGGGCCATCGCCGCCGATCCGGAGATCGTGATCCTGGACGAAGCCACCTCCTCGGTGGACATCCAGACCGAGCAGCTCATCAACGAGGGCATCCGGCAGCTGCTGCGTCACCGCACCGCCTTCATCGTCGCCCACCGTCTCTCCACCATCCGCCGCGCCGACCGCATCCTGCTGATCGACGACGGCCGCATCACGGAGGAGGGCACCCACGAGGAGCTGCTGCGCGCCGGAGGGCGCTACACCGCGCTCTGGCAGGGCGGGGCAGACAGTGCGGATCCCTGCGAAGGACCCGCACAAGTGCAAATCTCTGCGCCCTGTGCGCAGTAAGGAGGATCCCCTATGGCCAGATTCACTGAGATCGCCCAGCGCGCCAAGGCCGCGTCCCGTCTCCTCGCCGGGGCCGATGCCGCGGCGCGCGAGCACGCACTCCGCCTGCAGGCCGAGCTGACGGAGGAGGACATCCGCCGGGTGCTGGAGGCCAACCGCGCCGATCTGGATGCAGCGAAAGGCACGCTGGACAGCGTGCGCCTGCGCATCATGACCCTGCGGGAGGCAGATCTCCGCCAGCTGCCGCCGCTCATGCGCGAGATGGCGGAGCGGAAGGATCTGCTGGGGCAGCAGATCTGCGAAAAGCACATCGAGGAGGGGCTGGAGCTGCGGCGCTGCATGGTGCCGCTGGGCGTGGTGGCGCTGCTGTACGAGGCGCGCCCCACCGTGACGTGGGAGGCGTTCGCCCTGTGCCTTCGCACGGCGAATGCCCTGATCCTGCGGTGCAGCCCCTATGACATCCGCACCACGGAGGCGCTGGTCGCCCTGTTCCGCCGCCGTCTCGCCGAGGCGGGTCTGCCGGAGGACGCGGTACAGTGCGCCGCCGGCGGCACGCGGGAGGATACCTACGAGCTCTTCCGCATGGAGCGCTTTGTGGACGCGGGCATCGTCCGCGGCGGCTATGAGACGCTGCGGGACATGAAGCGGGAGGCCACCGTCCCCCTCGCCGTCTGCGGCCCCGGCAACTGCCACATCTTCATCGACGAGAGCGCCGATCCCCGCATGGTGGAGGACATTCTCATCAGCAGCAAGGTAGATCGTCCCCTGGCCTGCAACGCGGCGGAGACGCTGCTGGTGCACGAGCGCTGGGCCGAGCAGCATCTCGCGCAGCTGCTGGAAATGCTGCGGGAACGCGGCCTCAGCTTTGCAGGCGATGCCCGCGCCGCGGCCTACGGCGAAATGGATGCTGCCGCGGAGGAGGACTGGGCATACGAATACTTTGCGCCCCGTCTCGCCGTCGCCATCGTGCCGGACATCGGCCGCGCCATCGAGCACATCAACCGCTACCGCACGCCTCACACCGAATGCATCCTCACCGAGGACGATGCCAACGCCGCCCGCTTCTTCCGCGAGGTGGAGTGCAATGCCTGCGTCCACAACGCCGCTACCCGCCTCATCGACGGCGGCGTGTTCGGCTTCGGCACCGAAATGGGCATCAGCACCGGCAAGCTCCCCTGGTGCGGCCCCATCGCCGCGCGGCAGCTGGTGCAGGAGCGTTTCTTCCTCTCCGGCCACGGCAATATCCGCCGCTGACTCACCACATTATGTACCGGATGATCCGGATCGTTGACAGGAGGTTCCCATGAACAACATCTTCACCAAGCTCCTTTATGAAATGCAGAAGCGCCGCCCCGCCCTGCTCGTCACCATCATCTCCGAACAGGGCTCCACCCCCCGCGGCACCGGCTCGCAGATGCTGGTGGGTCTGGATGGCCGTCTTGCGGGCACCATCGGCGGCGGCGCGGTGGAAAAAAGCGCGGAAGAGCTGGCGCAGACCCTGCTGGCGGAAAAGCGCTCCCTCGTGCGGGAGTTCCGTCTGCGCAGCGAGCGGCAGGGCGACCTGGACATGGCCTGCGGCGGCGATGTCAGCGTGCTGTTCCAGTACATCAGCGGCGACAGCGCCCTCTGGAGCGGCCTTGCCGCCGCCCTCGTGGAGCAGTGCCGCGCCCGCAGAGCCGGCTGGCTGCTGCAGCGGCTGGACGGCGGTGAGCCCGCGCTGCTGGATGAGGCGGGCAATGCCCTTGCGGGCTGCGCCCCGGCGGATGCCGCCGCCCTCACCGGCAAGGGCAGCATCCTCAGCGACGAGTGGTTCTCCATGCCCCTGCCCATCGGTGAACGCGCCATCATCTTCGGCGGCGGCCACTGCGGCCTTGCGCTGGCTCCCGTGCTCAGCAGCGTGGGCTTCCGCGTCACGCTGTTCGATGACCGTGAGGAATATGCCAACCGTGAGCGCTTCCCCTCGGCGGAGGAGGTGATCTGCGGCGACTACACCCGCCTTGCAGACTATGTGACCATGACGGCGGAGGACTACATCGTTGTCATGACCACGGGGCACCGCCACGACTTTGAGGTGGAGGAGCAGGCGCTGCGCGGCCCCCTGGCCTACATCGGCGTGATGGGCTCTGCCGCCAAGACCGCCTCCGTCAACCAGCGGCTGCGGGAATGCGGCGTCAGCGAGGAGGCCATCCAGAGCGTCCACACCCCCATCGGCCTGAACATCAAGGGCACCACGCCGGAGGAGATCGCCATCTCCATCGCCTCGGAGATGATCCTTGTCCGCGCCGAGAACCGCGAGGCTGCGGGACAGGCCCTGTCCCATGCCTGCCCCATGCATGCATAAGGAGGAACGCAACATGGAATACATCGACATCATCCGCCGTCAGCTGGCGGCCTATGAGGAAAACCGCGCCTATGCCCTTGTGACCATCGCCGACACCGACGGCAGCGCCACCCGCACCCAGGGCAAAATGCTGGTCTTTGAGGACGGCGAGACTCTCGGCACAGTGGGCGGCGGCGCCATCGAGCTGCTGGTCATCCGCGCCGCGAAGGAGGCGTTGGAGAGCGGCCGCGGCGGTCTTCGCAGCTTTGATCTGAACAATCAGGCCTCCCAGAAGGGTCTCGCCTGCGGCGGGGCCATGCAGGTGCTCATCGAGCTCTTCGGCGCCCGCCCCACGCTGGTGCTCTCCGGCGCAGGGCACGTCAACTCCGCTCTGCTGCCGCTGGCCAAGAGCGTGGGCTTCCGCACCATTCTGGTGGACAACCGTCCCCAGGAGCTCATCGCCGCCCAGATCGCCCAGGCCGACCGCTTCGTGCCCGTCACGGACTTTGAAAGCGGTCTGCGGGAGCTGGACATCCCCGCCGGCGCATACATCGTCATCGCAGGGCCCAACCACGATTCCGACGGCGCGGATCTCGCCGGCGCGCTGACCAAGAACGCCTCCTATGTGGGCATGATCGGCGGTCCGAAAAAGATCCATGCCCTCTTCGACAGGCTGCTGAGCCGCGGCTATACCCGGGAGCAGCTATGCTTCGTCCACACGCCCATCGGCCTTGACATCAGCAGCGAGCGCCCCGCTGAGATCGCCGTGTCCATTCTGGCGGAGATCCTCATGGTGCGCAATGGTAAGGAGCGGCCCAAGGGGCTGTAAAGCGCAAACGCACGATATCAGAAAAGGCCGCCCGGACAGTGTTCTGTCCGGGCGGCCTTCCTTTTTGCTTGACGCTCCCTCCCGCGCAGGTCGGCGCAGCCGTCTGCGCTGCGCGGGCAGGGAAAAGAAGAGAAAAGCCCCCGGATCCCGTGGATCCAGGGGCTTTTCTGGAGCTGGAAACGTGACTCGAACACGCGACCTGCTGATTACGAATCAGCTGCTCTACCGACTGAGCTATTCCAG
>CAYPWQ010000064.1:0-5446 GCA_964414495.1 uncultured Oscillospiraceae bacterium | reverse complement strand
TGTCGTGCTTGAACAGCTGGAGGAAGATCCACTGGGTCCACTTGTAGTAGCTGGGGTCGGTGGTGTCCACGCAGCGGTCCCAGTCGAAGCCGTAGCCCAGCATTTTCAGCTGGCGGGTGAAGTTGGCGATGTTGTCCCGGGTGACGATGGCGGGATGGATGTGGTTCTTGATGGCGAAGTTCTCCGTGGGCAGGCCGAAGGCATCGTAGCCGATGGGGAAGAGCACGTTATAGCCGTCCATGCGCTTCTTGCGCGCCACCACGTCCATGGCAGTGTAGGGGCGGGCATGGCCCACATGCAGACCGTTGCCGGAGGGATAGGGGAACTCCACCAGGGCGAAGAACTTGGGCTTGTCGGTGGCGCCGGTGACGGCGGCGAAGGGCTTCGTCTCCTCCCAGCGCTGCTGCCATTTCTTTTCAATGGCGGTAAAATCGTATTTCATGACTGCACTCCTCTTTCCATATCTCAAAATATCGTTGATACATTGATCCGCAGGGATGAAAAAACGTCCCTGACCGGAATGATCCGGTCAGGGACGCGATCAAGCGTGTTACCACCCTGCTTCAGCCGCCGGTCGCCCATGCGGCTCTCACCATCCCCAAGGGACAGGGCCTGTAACGGGGCCGTCCGTCCCGCCCTACGGCGCAGCCGTTCGGGCAGGCAGCTCCGGGGCCAGTCATACACGCCCGCCCTCCACCGGCTCGCAGCAGCCGCCGGCTCTCTTGAGGCAGGGAATGGGCGTCTTTCTCCCCATCTGCGCTGTTTTAGCTGAAAAACAGTGTTATTTTAGCCTGTTCCGCGGCTTTTGTCAAGCCTTATCCTGCACAAGGATGCCGCTGAGATCCACTTCCGTGCCGTCACTCCAGAGGCGCTCGAGGGAATAGAACTCGCGGGCCTCGTTGTTGAACACATGCACGGCGATGCAGCCATAGTCCAGCAGCACCCAGGTGCCGCCGCGATAACCCTCGCGGTGCAGGGGCTGCTCCCCCGCCTCCTCCGCCAGCTTCTTCTCCACCGCGTCGCAGAGCGCGTTGATCTGTGTATTGGAGCTGCCGCTGCAAATGACAAAGTAGTCGGCAAGGCTCGTGAGCTTTTCGATCTCCAGTACGCGGATCTCCTTGCCCTTCTTGTCGTCCAGGGCCTTTGCCGCCAGCAGGGCCATTTCCTTGGGATTCGTCATCTATTTTTCTCCTTTCGGGCCGGTCTTACCAGCCGGTACCATCGTCAATAAAGCCTATGCCGCCGTTCAGGGCAGGATCGTCGCTCTCCGCGCCGGTGTCAGTCCCCGCCGCCGGATCGTCCATCGGAACATCCGGCTCCGTCGCGGGCGCGTCCGTTCCGCCGCCGGAGGGATCGTCGGGATCGGCGGGCGTACCTGTGGGATCATCGGGAAGGATGCCCGGATCGTCGGGGTCGCCTTCCACCGGTGCGTTGGGATCCACCGGTTCGCCGCTGGAGGTCACGGGCGGCTGCGCCGCCTGCGTATCCTCCACCCGCCCGGTGGTGGAGGAGATGCTGCCGTCCGCATTCACGCTCATGATGTCCAGATCGCTGAGCGTGAACACCTGCTGGAAGGGGCTGAGCTTGGTGTTCACCAGCTCCAGCAGCTCGCCGGAGCGGGGCACCACATAGGACTGCATGTTGCCCACAAGACGGCTCCAGCAGTTCACCGCCTTGTTCGGCATGGTGACGAACTCCACGTTCTCGATCTTCAGGCCGCCCAGCACCGCCTCCTTGGCAAACCAGAACAGATTCTGCACGGAGAGCTCGGTCGTCACGTTCTTTTCAAAAATCTCGGCGAACTCAAAAAGCTTCACGGCGTTCTTCACCTGCAGCACCTGAGAGATCACCGCCTTCAAAAAGGCCTGCTGGGTCTTGATGCGGCCCAGGTCGCCCTCGGCATAGCCGCCGCCGTCGGAATTCTTGCGCCAGCGCACCACGCCCATGGCGGTCTTGCCGTCCAGCTTCTGATAGCCCTTGTCCACCACGATCCGGAGGTCCTGATAGGAGTCCCAGTAGCGCATGTCGCGGGGCACGTCGAACCAGACGCCGCCGATGGCATCCACCAGCTCACCCACGGCCTCCCATTCCACTACCACGGTGTAATCCGGCTGGAAGCCCACCAGCTGAGAGATCTCGATCTTCAGCTTTTCGATGCCTCTCTCGCCCGCGCCGTAGTGGTTATAGACGGAGTTGATCTTCTTCACGTCCCAGGGCACGTTCACCATGGTGTCGCGGGGGATGGACATGACCGTGACCTTCTGGTTGGTCATGTCATAGCTCGCAAGGAGCATGGTATCGCAGTTGCCGCCGCCGCCCGTGTCGCGGCCCAGGACCAGGAAGGTATAGAAATTGTCGCTCTTGCGCGCGCCGGAGACCACCGGCTGCAGGCCGTCGCCCACGTCGATCTCCTCCTGCTGCTCGCCGTCGCCGTCGCTCTTTCCGGGATCCGGATCCAGCTCCGGTTTGACGAACAGCGCCCGCCAGATCAGCAGGCCCGCCAGGACCAGCGCCAGCGCCGCGCAGAGGACGATGAGCCACTTCTTCATCTTTTCCGTCCGGCTGGCCGGGGGCGCGGCAAACACTTCGCCTTCGTCGTTCTCCTCCGTGAGAAGCGCGTCCGGCTCCTGCGCCATGGCGCGCTGACGGCGGCGCTCTTCCAGCCGCCGCTCTGTGTCGAGACGATCCTGCTCCTCGTCGCCGCAGCTCACGAGCTCATACATCGACTCCTGCGGCCCCTGCCGGTGCTCTCTTTCCGGGATGCCGCCCCGCGGCGCTTCCCGCTTGCCTTTCATGCTCATGCTTTCTGTCCTTTCAGGTATGCCAGAGCCTCCAGCGTTTTTTCGTGGACGGGGTTGCCCCAGGCTTTCATCTCCTCCACCGTCATGGTGAGGCCCAGCTGAAGCGCTTCGTCCAGATCCCGTTCGCATACGCTGCGAAGCTCATCCACACCGGGAAAATCCCGGGTGGGCTCAATGTAGTCCGCAAGATAAATGACCTTTTCCAGCAGGGTCATGTCTGCCCGCCCTGTGGTGTGCCAGCGGATGGCAGAGACCACCGCATCGCTCATGCCGAACACGTCGGCCGCGAGAGCCGCGCCGGTCTTAGCGTGCAGCAGCTTCAGCGCCGTGCGCTCCAGCGCGTCCAGCTCGATGCCATAACGTTCGCAGAGAGCCAGCTGCTCGTCCATGGTCAGGCGCTTGGTGCAGTCGTGCAGCAGCGCGGCCTGCCGCGCCGCAGTCACGTCCGCGCCATACTTCTCCGCAAGACGCACCGCCGTCTGCTCGGTGCCGAGCACATGGGGGATACGGCGGCCCTTCAGATAGCTGAGAGCCACCGGACGCAGCCGCCGGAGGGACAGGTGCTTCAGATCACATTCCGTGCCGTACAGTCCGTGGCGCAGGATGTACCCGTACACCGCGGGGGGCAGGAAGCGTTCGCCCTCCCCCGCCGCAAGCTCTGCGCGGATCTCCGTGGAGGAGACCTCCACCAGATTCGGCAGAGTCAGCACCCGCAGCCGCGCCGCCGGATACAGAGCGCGGAGGCGCTCCGCGTGGACGGCGAGGCTGTGCTCCGTGTCCGTCTCGTTCCGGCCGAAGGCGCAGAGCCCCGCGAGACGCAGGATCTCCCCCGGCTCACGCCAGGTGGTAAAGCTCTCCAGCATGTCCGTCCCCATGAGCAGCCACAGCTCCGCGTCGGGATATTCCGCCGCCATGGCGCGGAGAGTATCCACCGTGTAGCTGGGGCCCTCGCGCCGCATCTCCACGTCGGACACCGTGAGCTGTTCCATGCGGAGGCTCTCGGCCCCGAGGCGGGACATGGCAAGACGGTGCTCCGCCGCCGCACTCTGGGCTTTCAGCGCCTTGTGGGGCGGGATGGCCGCCGGGATCAGCAGCAGACGATCCAGCTGAAGCTGTTCCGCCGCCGTCTTTGCCGCGGCAAGATGCCCCAGATGGATGGGGTCAAAGGTGCCGCCGCAGATGCCGATGCGCATGGCTCAGGCCTTCTTCGCCGCGGGCTTCCGCTTCTTCTCGCCCACGAGCTCGATCTTCCGCTTGTCCGCATCATGCTGACGGCGGTACAGCACGAATTTCGAGCCGATCACCTGCACCACCTCGCTGCGGGTGGGGACGCTGAGGGTCTCCGCCGCCTCGCGGGCGGTGAGCAGGGAATTCTCCAGCACGCGGCCCTTGATGAGCTCACGGGCCTCCAGTGCGTTGTTGGCTTCCTTGATGATGTTTTCGCTGACGCCGTCCTTGCCCACGAGAAGAATGGTATTCTCCCGGCTGGCGATGCCGCGCAGCTGTGCTCTCTGTTTGCTGGTCAGTTCCATGTTGTCTCCTTGTATTTTTATGATTGGATCACTGCAAATGTGTTTTCAGCTGTTCCGCGAAGACCCGCAGGGCGCTGCCGCGGTGAGACACCGCTGCCTTCTCCTCCCGGGTCATCTGGGCGAAGGTGCGGGCGGCAGGGGGATAGAAAAACACCGGATCATAGCCAAAGCCATCGCTCCCCGCAGGGGCATAGGCGATGCTGCCGTCCACCCGGCCCTCTTCCGTCAGCTCCGTCCCGTCCGGGAAGGCGCAGACGATGGCGCAGGCAAAGTGCGCCGCCCGGGTGGGCGCGCCGCGCATATTGTTGAGCAGCAGCTGCACCTTTTCCTCATCCGTGATGTCGCCGCCGTAGCGGGCGGAATAGACGCCGGGGCCGCCGCCCAGGGCGTCCACGCAGAGGCCGGAATCGTCCGCAATGGCGGGCAGACCGCTGGTCTCCATGACCGCGCGGGCCTTCAGCCGCGCGTTGTCCTGAAAGGTCTCGCCGGTCTCTTCCACCTCGACATCCAGTCCCAGCTCGGACTGCAGCACGATCTCCACGCCGAGGCCCTCCAGCAGCCCGGCCATTTCCTTCAGCTTGCCCCGGTTCCGGGATGCCAGTACGAATCTCATCTTACAGCGCCCCCACGATCTCTTTTTCCTTCGCGATCAGCTCCGCAAGGCCCTTTTCGCAGAGGGCCACCAGGGTCTGCTGCTCGCTGACGGTGAAGGAGCGCCCCTCGCCCGTGCCCTGCAGCTCGATGATGGAAAGGCTCTCGTCCATGACGCAGTTCAGATCCACCTCGGCGCGGCTGTCCTCTGCATAGCAGAGATCCAGCAGCGGCGTTTCGTCCACGATGCCGGCAGAGATGCCCGCCACATAGTGCTTCACAGGGTTATGCTCCAGCACGCCGTCGGCCATCAGCTTTTTGCAGGCAAGCGCCAGCGCGATGAAGCCGCCGGTGACGGAGGCGGTACGGGTGCCGCCGTCACCCTGCAAAACATCGCAGTCGATGGTGATGGTGCGCGGGCCCAGCAGCTCGCGATCCACCGCGGCGCGGAGGCTGCGGCCAATGAGCCGCTGGATCTCGGCGCTGCGGCCGCTGAGCTTCAGCTTGTCGATGTCCCGGCGG
>CAYPWQ010000063.1:0-5459 GCA_964414495.1 uncultured Oscillospiraceae bacterium | reverse complement strand
CTGGGACGCGTTTTTGCACCTGCTGCTGCCGGCGTTGGCTCTGTGCCTCGGCCACTGCATGCAGGAGGCGCGTCTGACCCGTTCCTATATGCTGGAAAACAATGCGAAGGACTACATCGTTATGATGCAGTCCCAGGGCATTCCCAAGGGCCTGATCAACAGAAAGTATCTGCTGAAGCCCTCTGTGATCCCCACGGTGTCCATCATGGGTCTGGATATTGCGAGTATCTTCGGCAACGCCTTCCTGGTGGAGACGATCTTCAACTGGCCGGGGATCTCCCGTTACTGTATGACCGCCATCCTGAACAAGGATATCAACGCGGTCTGCGCGGTGGTTCTGGTACTGGGCGTGGTCTTTGTTCTCATCAATGCGATCGTCGATATCGTCGTGATGATCCTCGATCCGAGAATGCGCCAGTCGCGCTCGAAGTGAGGAGGCTGTTTTCATGGAAAATCTGAAAAGAAACTGGTTGAAATTTTCGGAAGGCAAGACCTCTGTGCTGGGCCTGGTGATCGTGGTTCTGTTCATTTTCCTGGCCTTTTTCGGCAAGTATCTGGTGCCCTATCCCCAGGACATCGGCGCTATGACGGACTTTGCCAACGCCGGTCTGCCCCCTTCAGCCGAACACATCTGCGGCACGGATCTGATGGGTCGCGACGTGTTCAGCCGCATCATCGGCTCGTTCCACAACACGCTGGTGATGGGCGTGATCGTGCTGCTGATCTCCGCGCCGGTGGGCTTTGTCATCGGCGTTGTGGCGGGCTATAACAAGGGCACCTGGATCGACACCGTGCTGATGCGCATTACGGATATCTTTCTCTCCATCCCCGCGCTGGTGCTCGCCATGGCCATCGCCTCCATTCTGGAGCCAAACCTGACGAACTCCATGCTGGCGATCACAATCATGTGGTGGCCGTGGTATGCGCGTCTGTCCTATGGCGTCGCCTCGTCTCTCCGCAGCGAGAACTACATTATTTATGCAGAACTGACCGGCGCCGGCCTGCCGCATATCATTTTCCGCGAGATCCTGCCCAACTGCCTCTCCTCCGTCCTGACGAAGATGACGCTGGATATGGGCTATGTCATCATCATGGCGGCGACGCTGAGCTATGCGGGTCTCGGCGAGCAGGCCCCCGCGCCTGCCCTCGGCAGCATGATCAGCAACGGCGTGAAGTACATGCCGGAGCACTGGTGGCTCACGGTGTTCCCCGCGCTGGCGATCATTCTGATCGTTCTTGGCTTCAACCTGACCGGCGACGGCATCAGCAACATGCTTGGAACGGAGGCGAACTGATGGATAACGAAATGGGAAAAGTGCTGGGCGCTGAAAACGAAACGCCCATCCTGGACATCAGCGACCTGACGGTCTCGTTTGATGTGTACGGCAAGACCAGCCATGTGCTGGATCACATCGGCTTTTCCGTGGGCCATGGTCAGCGCGTCGGTCTCGTGGGCGAGTCCGGCTGCGGCAAGACCACCACGCTGAAGGCCATTCTGAACGTGCTGGCAAAGAACAGCACGGTGGAGAGCGGCAAGGTCGAGTACGAGGGGAACAACGTCTTTACGATGAAGAGCGGCGAGCTGGCCGCCTTCCGTCAGAAGGGCGCGGGCATGATCTTCCAGGATCCCTCCTCCGCCCTGAACCCCGTCTTTACCATCGAGAGCCAGTTCCTGACCGCGCTGCGCTATGCCTATGGCGAGAGCAAGAGCAAGGCAGAGCTGCGCGAGATCGCGATCAAGGCGCTGAACGACGTGATGCTCCCCGACCCGGAGCGCATCATCGGCGAATATCCCTTCCAGCTCTCCGGCGGTATGCGGCAGCGCGTCTGCATCGCCATCACCATTGCGGCAGGGCGGCAGGTCCTGCTGGCGGACGAGCCCGGCACGGCGCTGGACGTGACCATTCAGGATCAGATCCTCCGCCTGATCAACGAGCTCGTGCGGGAAAAGGGCCTCTCCGTCATCATGGTGTCCCACTCGCTGGGCGTCATCCGCGAGACCTGCGACGTGGTGAACATCATGTACGCCGGCGCCATCGTGGAGACCGGCGAGACGGACGAGGTGTTCCGCGATCCGCGCCATCCCTATACCCGGGCGCTCATGGCCTGCGTGCCGAAGCTGACGGGCGAGGGCGTGGCAGCGGGCATCCCCGGCCGTGTCCCCGACTATTTCAATCCCCCCAAGGGCTGCCGCTTTGCTCCGCGCTGCCCCTATGCCACGGAGCAGTGCTTTGCGGAAAAACCGGCGCGCCGCGAGATCGCGCCCGGACACTTTGTGTCCTGCTTCCATGCTGAGGAGGTGCGGTAAATGAGCGAACAGAAGAAAGAGACGCTGCTGAAGATCGAGCACCTGAAAAAGTATTTCCCCCTGAAGAACGGCAAGGTCGTCAAGGCTGTTGACGACGTGACGCTGGAGCTGAACCGCGGCGAGACCCTGGGCCTCGTGGGCGAGTCCGGCAGCGGCAAGTCCACCATCGCCTATGTGCTGGTCGGCATGTATGAGGCGACGGACGGCGACATGTTCTACAAGGACTGCAACCTTGCCAAGACGGGCCTGAAGCGCACCAAGGCGCAGAAGGGCGAGATCCAGATCGTGTTCCAGGATCCCGGCTCCTCGCTGAACGCCAAGCGCACCGTGGGCAAGAGCATGATGGTCCCTCTGGAGATCCACAAGAAGGATATGTCGAAGGAGGAGCGCATCGCCAAGAGCAAGGAGCTTATCGAGGAGGTCGGCCTGCCGGCAGATTTCTTTGACAAGTATCCCCGCACGCTGGGCGGCGGCGAGCGTCAGCTCATCTCCGTGGCCCGCGCACTGGCCACCGATCCGGAGCTCATCATTCTGGACGAGCCTACCTCGGCGCTGGACGTGTCCGTGCAGGCCAAGGTCATCAGCAAGCTGATCGAGCTGCAGAAGGAAAAGAACCTGGCCTATCTGTTCATCACCCACGACCTGAGCCTGATGAGAAACGTGGCCGACCGCGTGGCGATCCTCTACCTCGGCCGCCTCTGCGAGCAGGCGCACGCAGCGGATTTCTTCCAGAAGCCGCTGCATCCCTACACGCAGATGCTGCTGTCCTCCATCCCCGTTGCAACGGCGGAGGAGGAGGCCATGAAGCCGGTAAAGATCCTGTCGGAGGGCGAGATCCCGTCCCCCGTCAACGTGCCCCCCGGCTGCCCGTTCCACCTGCGCTGCAAAGACAAGCTCGACATTTGCAGCAAGGAGATCCCCTGCATGAAGGAAGTTTCTCCCGGACATTTTGTCTGCTGCCACCTGTTCGACGATGTTCCCGCCGTGCAGCACGGAGAGGACGAGGCATAATAAAAAATGAGCGGGCAGCTTGGTGTTGCCCGCTCATTTGTTTTTTCGGCGTTCAGTCCCGGTGCGCCAGCCGCGCGGCCTCCTTTTCATAGACCTCGGGGCGCAGCATCCGGCTGACCCAGGGGATGGCGTCGCGGACGGACTGCAGCAGAGAGCGATCCAGCTCCGCCGTGAGAGAGCCGGCCTCATCGTGCTCCAGCGCGGCGATGACGCTGCCGGAGGGAGCGGCCACGGCGCTGCAGCCGCAGAGGGGGAGCTCCCCGGCCGCCCGGTTCACGCTTGCGACGAAGAGCTGGTTCTCCGCGGCACGCGACTGCGTCAGCAGACGGTACAGCTCGTGCCAGGGCGCATACCAGGCGGAGCAGGTGAGCAGCAGGTCACAGTGCTGCACGGCCAGGATGCGGCTGAGCTCGCCGAAGCCGAGATCGGCGCAGATGAGCAGACCGATCCGCCAGCCGCGGAAGTCCAGCAGCGCAAGCTCGTCGCCGGGGGCGAAGAAATCGCGCTCCGTGCCGTAGAGATGGATCTTGCGGTATTCGCCGAGAAGGGTGCCGTCCTCGTCAAAGAGGCCGGCGGCATCGTAATAGCGGCCGCCGCTTTCCACGGCATAGCCGGCGAACAGGGGCTGACGATAGCTGCGGGCCAGCGCGGCCAGCGCGGCCCGTTCGTCCGTCCGGCTCTGCCGCACGGCATCGAAGTCATAGCCGGAAACGGCAAGCTCGGGGAAGCAGAGGATGTCGGCGCCCTCGCCCTGATGGGCGCGGATGGCCTCCTCGATGGCGGCGAGATTCTGCGCGACAGCGCCCTCGGTAAGGCGGAGCTGGCAAAGGGTGAGCTTCATGGCGGGCCTCGCTTTCTGCGGTGATATCCGCGGGAATGTATCTTCATCATACACGGTTCCGCAGTAAAATGATATTGTGAATTTGTGAAAGTTCGCAGCTTTTTCTTGTGAAATTTAACTGACAGAAAAAAGGAGGACGGCACAATGAAAATTATCCGTCCCAGGGGCATGGAGCCGGCGGGACACTATGTCCCCGCAACGCTCTCCCACGGCGTGCTGCGCGTCTCCGGCCAGCTCCCCATCGACCCGGCCACGGGCAGACTGGTGGAGGGAGATATCCGGCAGCAGCTGCGGCAGGCGCTGCGGAATCTGGACGCCATTTTGAAGGAGGCGGGTTGCACCAGAGAAAACGTGCTGGAATGCCGGGTCTATGTGCCGGACATCCGCTACTGGGCAGAGGCCAACGAGGAATACGCCGCCTATTTCGGTGCGCACCGGCCGGCGCGGGTCATCGTACCCTGCGGCGCGCTGCACTATGGCGCGCTGTCCGAGATCGAGGCGGTGGCGGAAGTGGAGGAATGAATCATGGAATACATCTGTTCCCGATGCGGCAGACGGGCCCCGGTAACCACAACCGCGCCCTGCTGCACATGCGGCGGCCTGTTCGATCTGGATTTTCAGCCGCCGAAATTTGACCTCGGCGAGATCGACCGCAGCGAGTGGAGCCTGTTCCGCTATCGCCGGTTCATGGCGCTGGAGGGCGACGCCTGGAAGAGGGTGTCTCTCGGCGAGGGCATGACGCCGGTGACGCGCTATGATGAGCGCGTGCTGCTGAAAATGGACTACTGCATGCCGACACTGTCCTTCAAGGATCGGGGCGGCGCTGTGCTGGCGGCGCACTGCCTGCAGCATGGCATCACCTCCGTCGTGCAGGATAGCAGCGGCAACGCGGGCAATTCCGTGGCAGCCTACTGCGGCAAGGCGGGCATCCGCTGCGAGATATTTGTCCCGGAGGGCACCTCGCCCAAGAAGATCGACATGATCCGGGCCCACGGCGCGGTGTGTACGGTGGTCCCCGGCAGCCGGGACCACTGCGCGGATGTCTGCCGCGCGGCGGTGAAGGAGCGGGGCGCTTACTATGCGAACCATGTCTATAACCCCTTCTTCTACGAGGGCACGAAGACCTATGTCTACGAGATCTATGAGCAGCTGGGGCACATTCCGGAGGCGCTGGTCCTGCCGGTGGGCAACGGCACGCTGTTCCTCGGCGCGATGTACGGACTGGAGCATCTGCTGCACAGCGGCGTCATCGACCATATGCCGCAGATCATCGCCGTGCAGAGCGAGCTCTGCGCACCC
>CAYPWQ010000062.1:0-5671 GCA_964414495.1 uncultured Oscillospiraceae bacterium | reverse complement strand
GCGCTGGCTCTGGCTAAGGAGGCCCGCGCGGCGGGCAAGCCGGTGGTATACAATCTGCAGACCGTTCCCAGCTTTATGGAGACCTGCGGCGTGCCGCGGGAGAAGATCGAGGACATGATGCGGACGACCTGTCTCGCCATCGGCGGCACGGCGGGCTTCCGCGAGCTGGTGGAGTGCGAGGATACGCCGGAGGCTGTGGCGAAGGCTGCCTATGAAAAGTACCGCCCGGAGGAGGGTGTGATCTGCACCTGCGGCTCCCGCGGCTCCGTCTGGTACGGGCCGGAGGGACTGCACCGGGGCGAGGCCTTCCATGTGGAGACGGTGGACAGCACCGGCGCGGGCGACACCTTCTGCGCGGGACTGATTTTTGCACGCTACTGCTGCGGTGCGGCTCAGGAAGAGGCGCTGCGCTTTGCGGCGGCGGTGGCGGCGCTGAAATGCACCGTGCCCGGGCCCCGGAGCGTGGCGGCGCTGGCAGATGTGAATGCGTTTATGCGGAAAGGAGAGCAGGCATGAGTTATGAGCTCTATGACAGGATCCTCGGCGTGCTGATCGGCGCGGCGGCCGGCGACGGCATGGGCGCTGCCACGGAGGGGCGCACCACGGATCAGATCATCGCCTATTTCGGGCATCCGGTGACGGATTTTGAAGTGACGCCGAAGGATACCTTCGGTGCGGGCAACGTTCCCGGTCAGGCGACCGACGATTTCAGCTCCGCCTATTTCCTGGCGCGCAGCATCGTCGAGCGCGGCGGCGTGGTGGATGAAAAGGCGGTGGAGGCGGCGCTGATCGACTGGTCGGAGCATCCGCAGTTCTTTGACCGCTTTGCCGGCCCCACGACCCGCGCGGCGATCCGCCGCATGAAGGGGGAGAAGGTGGAGGAGGCCAAGGGCGTGAAGATCGTGACCCGGCAGGCCACCAACGGCTCCGCCATGCGCATTTCCCCCATCGGTATGCTGCACCCCGGCGATCTGGAGGGCACGATCCGGGATTCCATCCTGGTGACGATGCTGACCCATGACAACTATCTGGCGCTTTCCGGCGCGTGCTCTGTGGCCTGCGCGGTGAGCGAGGCGCTGCGCCCCGGCGCAGATCCCTATTCCATCCTGCGCGCCGCCGTTTACGGCGCGGAGGAGGGTGAGCGCCGCGGCCGCGAGGTGGGCCGCGACGTGGCGGGCCCCTCTGTGGTCAAGCGCCTGCGCCACGCCATCGCCATCGGTCTTGGCGAGGGCACGCCGGAGGAAAAAATGCGCCGCATCAGCGATGAGATCGGCTGCGGTCTGCATGTGTCCGAGGCGATCCCCGCGGCGGTGGGCCTCTTTGCGGCCAATCCGGAGGATCCGGTAGCGGCGCTTATCGGCGCGGTGAACGTGGGCTATGACACGGACACCGTGGCCACCATGACCGGTGCCATCGCCGGCGCCTATCACGGGGCCAGAGCTTTCCCGGCCCACTATCTGCCCACGCTGAACGAGGCCAACGGCCTGCCGCTGGAGCCGCTGGCAGAGGGCATCACGGAGATCGCCGCAAAGCGCATGGCCGCAATGGACGCGGAAGCAACGGTGGAGCAGCGGATCCTCGGCTGCGTGCTGGGCGCGGCGGCCGGCGACGCCATGGGCGCCGCCACGGAGAACCGCTCCACCCGCGAGATCGAGGCCTGCTTCGGCGGCCGTGTGACGGATTATCAGACGCCGCCTGAGGGAGCGCTGGCCCATGGCCGGAAGCGCGGTCAGGTGACGGATGCGTTCAGCATCCCCTATGTGCTGGGCTGCCATATGCAGGCGCAGGGCGGCCGGGCGGATGTGACCGTGGCAAAGGAGGCGCTGCGCGCCTGGGGCGAGACGGAATGGTTCGGCCCCTTTGCCGGCATGACCACCCGCAAGGTGGTGAACCGTCTCAACGAGGAGCACGGCATGAGCCAGTGGGCCTATTCCGGCATTCTCGGCAGCAAGCTGTTCAAGGGACATTACTATGCGCTGTCCTCCAACGGCGCGGCGGTGAAGGCCTTTGTGCCGGCGCTGTATCATCCCGGCGATGTGGATGCCGCCATCCGTGACACGGTGGAGCTGACCATGGCCTCGCACGACGATCCCTTCAGCATTTCCGGCGCCTGCGCCGTGGCTGCGGCCGTGGCAAAGGGGCTCGGCGGCTGCACGACCTATGAGCTGGTGCAGGCGGCGCTTTACGGCGCGGAGCAGGGCGAGCGTCTGGCACGGATGCGGGAGGATATCTGGGATTATGCAGGCCCGTCGGTGGTCCGGCGGATCCGCATGGCCGTCTGCACGGCCATCAACGCGGGCGATGCCGCCATGGAGGAGCTGCGTGACCTCATTGGCAGCGGCCCGGCCATTGCGGAGTCGGTGCCTGTGGCGCTGGGTCTGCTGATCGCCCACAATGGCGACACCCGCAGAGCCATGATCGACGCGGTGAACCTTGGCGACGAGACGGCAGCCATCGCCTGCCTCGTGGGACAGCTCGGCGGTGCGCGCGAGGGCGCGTCGGTGTTCACCACAGAGGAGATCGACCTGCTGGATCAGGCGAACGGCTTTGACCTGAAGGCATTTGCCGCGGGCTTTCGCGGCTGAATAAAGCAAAATACAAAAAAGGAGAAAGACATGACACTATCGGAACAGAAGGTCTATCATGCATTGACGGCAGCCGCCATCGGCGATGCCATGGGCGCTGTGACGGAAACGCGCAGTACGCAGCAGATCAAGGATCGCTTTGGCGGCCTTGTGACCGAGATCTTGGATCCCCCCTGCGACAATCTGGCGCATGATACGCCGAGAGGCCATGTGACGGACGACTTTTCCATTGCCTACTTCTCTGCGGAGGAGTTCCTGGCGGCCAACAGCCGCCCCACCAGGGAGCTTTCGGAAAAGGCACTGGTGCGCTGGTATGACTACGGGGATTACAACCGCTACATCGGTCCCTCCACCGAGGGTGCCATCTGCGCCATGAAAGGCATCCCCAACCCCCGGGAGGGCAACGACCCCATCGCGCAGATCGGCAAGCGCCTTCTCTGCAAGAACAGCCGCGCCACCAACGGCGGCGGCATGAAGGCGGGCCTGATCGGTGTGCTGAACCCGGGCAACGTGGAGCGCGCGATCGAGGAAGCGATCATCTTCTGCCGCCCCACGCACGACAACACCATCGGCATCTCTGCGGGCTGCGCCATCGCCGCTGCCACGGCGCGGGCCATGGCACCCGGCGCGACCTGCGAGGATGCGCTGGAGGCCGGTATTTACGGTGCCCACGAGGGCTTTGAGCGGGCAAAGAGCTTTGCCGCGCCTGTGGCGGGCTGCAATGTGGAAAAGAAGATCCGCCTTGCCATTCAGCTGGGCAAGGAGAACAGCCACGATTTTGAAAAGGCGATGAACGCCATCTCCGAGGTGATCGGCACCAGCCTCTATGCCTATGATGCGATCCCGGCGGTGTTCGGCTGCATCGCCGCCTGCGAGGGCCGGCTGAAGGACTCCGTCATCATGGCGGTCAATGCGGGCGACGACACGGACACGGTGGCCTGCATGGTGGGCTATATCGTGGGTGCGCTCTCCCTCAGCGAGAGCTTCCCGGAGGAGTACATCGACCTGATCGACCGGGCCAACGGCTTTGATCTGCGCCGTCTGGCGGCGCAGGTCGCGGAATTCAACAGCAGGGAGGGCTGAACCATGAGCAAACGTTATGACAAGATCCTGGGCTGCCTGCTGGCAGCCGCCATCGGCGATGCCATGGGCTGCCCGCTGGAGACCCGCACGCCCGAGCTGATCCGCAGAGACTTCGGCGACGGCGATTTCGTGTACGATTACAAGGAGACCCGCGAGGATGCAGTCTCCGCGGGAATGCCCCGCGCCTATGTGACGGACGACTTCTCGCTGGCCTATGTCTCCGCCCGGCACTTCCTGAAAAACGGCGGCAGGATCGACCGGGAGAGCGCAGTCGCAGGTCTGCTGGATTGGCGCTACGGCGAGGATACGAAGATCTTCTTTGAAAAATACGGCGGCCCCACCACCCGCAAGAGTCTGGACAAGCTGGAGGGCAAGCCCTGCGACACGTCCCGGGACTACATGTTCTGCATGAACAAGACCGCCACCAACGGCGGCGCGATGAAGGCATGGATCGTGGGTCTGTTCCATCCCGGCGATGTGGAAAAGGCCATTGACGACGCCATCACCATGTGCCTGCCCACCCACAACAATGCCATTGCCATCTCCGCCGCCGCAGCGGTGGCGGCAGGTGTGGCTGCCGCCTTCTGCGAGGGCGCAACGGTGGACTCCGTGATCGAGGCCGGTCTGCACGGCGCGCATGTGGGCTATGAAAAGGCGCTGCCTGTGACCCGTCCCACCTCCGGCGCCAGCGTGGAGCGCCGCATGGAGCTGGCCGTTTCCATCGGCCGGGCCTGGCAGAATGATTTTGCCGGCTGCATCACCGAGATGACGGATCTGGTGGGCACGGGCCTGAACGCCAACGAATCCACCGCGGCAGCCTTCGGTTATCTGGCTGCGGGCGGCGGCGACATCATGAAAACGGTCTATCTTGCCATCAACAGCGGCAACGACTGCGACACCACCGCGATCATGGCGGCGGCCATGGCAGGCGCGCTGAGCGGCGCAGGGCAGATCAAGGACTTTGACTATCACCTCAGGACCCTGAGCGAGGCCAACCGCTTCATCGACTTTGAAAAGACGGCGGCGGCGCTGGACGCACTGCAGGGCTGAGCGAAGCGGACAGGAGCCGGAGCATGAGCGGGCAGAAGGAATTGCTGGATGAGCTGACGCGCTGCGTAACGGAAATGGATGACGAAAAGGTCACGGACGTTGCGGAGCAGTACCTGCGGGAGGGCTTTGATCCCTACACCGGGATCCGCGCGGGTCTTGCGAAGGGGATCGAGGAAGCGGGCCGCCGGTACGACACGGGCGATTACTACGTGCCGGAGCTGCTGATCTGTTCCGACGCCATGTATCACGGACTGGACGTGCTGCAGCCCCACCTTTCGGCGGGGGGCTGTCAGGGGCCGAAGGTCGTGATCGGTGTGGTGCAGGGCGACTGCCACGATATCGGAAAGAATCTGGTGGCAGTGATGCTGAAGGGCGCAGGCTGCGAGGTCATCGACCTGGGCAAGGATGTGCCGCCCGAGCGCTTTGTCGCGGCGGTCAGAGAGAGCGGCGCGGAGTTTCTGGGCCTCTCCACCATGACGAGCGTCACCATGGACAACATGAAGGAAGTGATCCGGCTGCTGGAGGCGGAGGGTCTGCGCGACCGGGTCCGGGTCATGGTGGGCGGCGGGCCGGTGACGGAACGCTTTGCCCGCGATATCGGCGCAGACATCTATACGGCCAACGCGACGGAGGCGGTGCACCGCATCATGGCGCTGGCGGGACAGACCGGGCGCTGACGGCTCCGGCCGCGGAGAGGCAGTGCTTACGGCGCATTCAGACCGCTGCAGATACTGCAGCGGTCTGAACCGGTTACGGAGAAACACGAAAAAACAGAGGAGGAAAGACAATGGCCTGCTTTTCGGGAACGATCCATTCGGCGGTGCTGGGGCGCGAGCTGCGGCTCAGTGTCGTCCTGCCGCAGGATGATGCCGGTTTTCCGGCGGAGCCGCGAAAGACGCTGCTGCTTCTGCATGGACTGGGCGATACGAATGACGCCTGGCTCAGCAAGAGCC
>CAYPWQ010000061.1:0-5697 GCA_964414495.1 uncultured Oscillospiraceae bacterium | reverse complement strand
GCCCTCGGTATGCGCACGGAGGCCAGCGCCAAGTTTGAAAAGGGCCTTGATCCCCTGAACACCCTGCCCGCCGTGAACCGTGCCTGTGAGCTGGTGGAGCTGCTCGGCGCAGGCGAAGTGCTGGACGGCGTCATCGACATCCTGAACTATGTGCCGCAGCCCACTGTCCTGCCTCTCGAGCCCGAGCGCATCAACGCGCTGCTGGGCACCGACGTGCCCGCGGAGGAGATGCGCCGCATCCTGCGGAAGCTCGATTTCACCGTGGAGGGCGACAGCGTCACCGTTCCCTCCTGGCGCGGCGATGTGAAGGCCATGGCCGATCTGGCGGAGGAGGTTGCCCGCTTCCACGGCTACAACAACATCCCCTGCACCCTGCAGCGGGGCGAGACCACCTGCGGCGGCTTCAGCGAGACGCAGCAGCTGGAGAACCGTCTGGGCGCGCTGTGCCGTACCTGCGGCTTCAACGAGATCATCACCTATTCCTTCATCTCCCCCACCTATTACGACAAGATCGGCTGGGCGGCAGACGATCCCCGCCGCGAGAGCTTTAAGATCCTGAATCCTCTTGGCGAAGACACCTCCATCATGCGCACCACCACCCTGCCCTCCATGCTGGAGATCCTGACCCGGAACTATAACTACCGCAACAAGAACGTGAAGCTCTATGAACTGGGCCGCATCTATCTCCCCGGCGGCGAGGACGGCCTTGCCATCGAGAAAAAGGTGCTCTCCCTGGGCGCTTACGGCGAGGACATGGACTTCTACGCCATGAAGGGCGTGATCGAGACGATCCTGCAGGATCTGCGGGTGGAGAATGTCCGCTTCGCGCCCTGCGGCGACAATCCCTCCTATCACCCCGGCCGCTGCGCCGTGGTCTATGCGGGCGAGACCCGTCTCGGCGTGTTCGGTCAGATCCATCCTCTGGTGGGCGAGAATTACGGCGTGGACGCCGAGCTCTACTGCGCGGAGCTGTCCTTCGAGGCACTGTTCGCCGTGAAGGGCGCGGATCCCGTGTACACCGCGCTGCCCCGCTTCCCCGCCGTGGAACGCGACATCGCCGTGGTGTGCGATAAGGCCGTTACCGTGGGTGCGCTGGAGGATGCCATCCGCCGCGGCGGCAAGGAGCTGCTGAAGGGCGTGGAGCTGTTCGACATCTACACCGGCAAGGGCATTGCCGGCGGCAGCAAGAGCGTGGCCTTCAGCCTGACCCTCCGCTGCGACGACCGCAGTCTCACCAGCGAGGAGGCCGACGCCGAGGTAAAGGCCATCCTGCAGGCGCTGGAGGAGGACTGCGGCGCCAAGCTGCGCTGACCCTTCACCTGCATCAGGAATCTTAACAGACGCAAGCGGCCCGGATGCGATGCATCCGGGCTGCTTTTTCGCCGCGGGACGCACCCTCTTGCAATTCTGCCGCCCGCGCCGTATACTGAACAGAAAAACAGGGAAACGAGGAAACGGCATGGACTTTCTCTCCGCACTGACCCGGCAGCTGGCGCTGCGGCAGGGGCTGCAGCCCCGGGACATCATCAAATTCTGCTATCAGGCGGCCTTCGGCGCCGAGCATCTGCTGGGGGACGTTTCCGCCGCCGAGCGGTATTTCCGCGGGGAATACGCGGCGGTCGCCCCGGCGGAGGAGCTGCTGTATGAGCCGCTCTCCCCCGCCGCAGGGCGGATCAGTCTGCGGGCCTGGAAGGGCCGGGGACTGCCGGAGGACTGGCTTTTCCGGATGTTCGTCCGCTCCGCATCCTATCCGCAGAAGGGAGCAGACTGCTTCCGGGACTATCTCGGCACGGCGGCAGGTCTGATCGCCGCGGGACGCGCGCCCTTTTCCGCCGCCGCATGGGAGCAGGCTCTTGCCGACTACAAGGCGGCGGGCGGCGGCGCGGTGCATCACAGCGAAAGCTACCGGCAAGCGAACGCCCCGGCTTACCGGGTGGTGAGCAGCCGCTTCCGGCCTCTGCTGCCCCTGCTGGAGCGTCTTGCGGCGCTGCCGCAGACGGACCACGCCCGGATCGTCGCCATCGACGGGCGGGCAGCCTCCGGCAAGACCACGGCGGCAGAGGCCCTTGCCGCCGTGCTGGAGGCAGGTGTCGTCCACATGGACGATTTCTTCCTGCCGCGGGAGCTTCGGACGGCAGAGCGCCTTGCCGAAAGCGGCGGCAACGTGCATTACGAGCGCTTTGCCGCGGAGGTGCTGCCCCGCCTCACCATGCAGGAGTCCTTTTCCTATGGCCGCTTCGACTGCGGGCAGATGGCGCTCGCGGGGGAGCGGACGGTGGCCGCCGCGCCCTATCGCATCGTGGAGGGCTGCTACTGCTGCCATCCCCTTTTTGGGGACTATGCCGATGTGCGGGTGTTTTCCGATGTTTCGCCGCAGGAGCAGCGGCGGCGCATCCGGGAACGGGACGGCGAAGAGAGCCTGCAGGCCTTTCTCACCCGCTGGATCCCCATGGAGGAGCGGTACTTTGATGCCTTCGCCATCCGGGAGCGGGCGGCGCTGACGCCGCGCAGCGACATCGACTGATCCGCCCCTGCGTCGTGCTTCTCACGGGGCGGGACGGGATTCCCGCGCCGCGGGATTGCCAATCACCCGCCGCTTTGGTAGGATGGACCCACAACCACAAAGGAGGACGACCCCATGATGAATGAACGCAGCTTTTCCGACCGACTGAAGGCCTTTCGCAAGGCAAAGGGCCTGACCCAGCAGCAGCTGGCCGACCTGCTGAACGTCTCGAACAAATCCGTTTCCCGCTGGGAGAGCGACGGAGGCTATCCCGACGTGGAGCTGCTCTGTCCCCTGGCCCGGGCTCTCGGCGTCATGGTGGACGAGCTGCTGGATGAAACGCCGGTGCAGCGTCTCTCCCCCTTTGACTGGCAGAATCTGCTGTCCTTCGGCTTCGCCGTGGGCGGCGGCGTGCTGTTTTATCTGCTGAAGCTCTTTACCCCCGCGCTCCTCGTCTATGCCATCTATCTGGGCGCCATGGGCTATGGCGTGTATCTCCAGTCCCGCTATACCTATCGCAGCGACTGGTTCTATCGCTTCCATCTGCTGACCAATTTCACCGTGAATCTGAGCATCCTCAGCGCCCTGCCCGGGATCTCCTCCGTCGTGGCGGTCTGGCAGATGGGCACCCTTCAGGCGGCGATGCAGCAGTTCCTCGCGGGCGCAGAAAGCTATACCGTCTTCCTCCCCGGTGACCTGCTGGTGCGCTACTGCGCGGTGCTGGTGCTCTGGGTGGTGCTGGCGCTGGCGCTGACCGCGCTGACGCTGCACATCCTGCGGAAAAAGCTGGATGCCGACGCACCGAAGAACCTCTGGCGCTGCCTCTTCCCCGGGAAAATGCAGCCGCAGCCCCAGGCGGCCCCCGCCGGGAATGGCGATGCGCAAAGTGAAGATTAAAGTTTTGTGACAAATCGCGCATTCCCCTTTACTTTGACAGGAAAGATGACTATACTACATGGTACGAAGTCCGATCAGTCAAAGAGAAAGGTGGTACTGAGGTCATGAGCGAATTCACCCGCAAGTTCAGCGTGCTGGACGATAAGGACAAGGAGATCCACGAGGTCCTTACCACGGTCTATCAGGCGCTGGAGGAAAAGGGCTATAACCCCGTCAACCAGCTCGTGGGCTATATTCTGTCCGAGGATCCCACCTATATCACCAATCACAACCATGCCCGCACCATCATCCGCCGCATCGACCGCGACGAGCTGCTGCAGGCGCTGCTGAAGAATTATCTCGGCAAATAAACGCATCTGTTCACGACCGCCCGCGCCGGTGCGCGGGCGGTCTTTTTTGCTGCGTGGGCGCAGTATCATAAGGAATGCGCCCTTTGTCCGCCCCGGCGGGTGAGCGGAAAGGCTGCGTAAAATCGCGGCACACCGCATTCTGCCCCCTCCCGCGCTGTGCCCCGGCAAAGGAGTTTTCTTCTCAAAACCGCGATTTTTTGTCACAGTTTTGTCAAAGTATGCCCGCTGGAAGTATTTTCTTCCCCCGATTCGCGGATTCGTTGTTGACAAAGCCGTGGCAGCAGTGTTACAATTCGGTTACAAATTATTTCACAGGAAGGGATCCCTATGTCTGAAACGAACAACGCGGCCGCTCAGGCCCTGACTTATAAAAATCATCCTCTGCGCCGGGTGGGCAGCATGATCTACTACGGCAGCATGGCAGACAAGTATATCATCCTCATGCAGGTCAAGGAAACGAAGAAGGTCCAGGATATGGACGTGGCGACCCGTGTTTCCGTGCAGCTCCAGCTCACCGACCCCGCCGTGAAGTCCCGCGACGTGGTGGTGAAGAAGAGCGAGAAGGACAGTCTGTACGCCGCCATGGACGTGGGAAGCGTGTGGCTGGAACGTGCGCTGGCCGGCAAGCTGTAAACACCAACGGAGCCTCGTCTGAGAGAGAAAGAGAAAGGACAACCGATGATCTTCTGGAAGAACGTTCGCAGGGCCCTGCTGCTCACGCTGCTGCTGACGGCACTGTTCACCATCTCCGCCTTCGCCGAGTCCCAGGCCATCGCCGTGGGCACCGTCACCGCCTCCAAGCTCCGCGTGCGTGAGAGCGTCGGCACCTCCTCCGCCATCGTCACCAACCTGACGGAAAAGACCGTGGTCAGCGTGCTGAGCGAGAAGGACGGCTGGTATCAGATCACCCACGGCGGCGACACCGGCTATGTCTCCGGTGAATACCTCACCGTGGCCAAGACGGCGGACAAGCTCTCCACCTATGGCATGATCACCGGCGAAAAGGTCAACGTCCGCAGCGACGCGGGCACCAGCTACGGCCGCGTGATGTACGTCTACGAGGGCGGTTATGTGAACGTCAAGGGCTTCAAGGACGGCTGGTATCAGATCTCCTGCGCGGGCAAGACCGGCTGGGTCCGCAGTGATTTCATCGATCTGCATACCTCCAAGCCCTCTGCCTCCGCCACCTCCTCCATCCCTGCCGGCACCGCCAAGAGCAACGGCAAGACCTATACCATCAGCGCCACCATCGCGGATCTGCTGACCCATGCGAAGAACTTCCTGGGCGTGCCCTACCGGTACGGCGGCACCTCCTCCAAGGGCTTTGACTGCTCCGGCTTCACCCTCTCCATCTTCAAGCATTTCGGCATCTCCCTGCCTCACACCGCCACCGGTCAGCTGGGCTATGGCGTGGAGGTGAGCCGCAGCGAGCTGCAGCCGGGTGATCTGGTGTTCTTCCGGGATACCAAGGTCTCCACCAAGGCCGCATCCCATGTGGGCATCTATCTGGGCGACAGTCAGTTCATCCATGCCTCCTCCAGCACCGGCAAGTGCGTGAAGATCGACAGTCTCAACACCTCGTATTACAACCGCGTCTTTACCGTGGGCCGCCGTCTGGTGGCAGGCTAAAGGCCAAAAAACGAAAACGAACCCCGCCGCGTCATACGCGGCGGGGTTTTCTACATCTTTTCAGCCTTCGCTCAGAGCGGCAGATTCACCACCGTCAGCTGACGGCTCATGGCATAGAGCACGGTGCTGCGGGTGCCGCCGGGAAGTCCGTCGTGCACGGCAATGAGCAGCGCCGCGTGATCCACCATGTAGCGGTTTCGGCGGTGCATGCAGCCCTGCGTGTACTGCTCCTGGATCACGGTCTCGTAATCGCAGGCCTCCAGAATGCGGCGATAGCGCTGCTGCTGCTCCTTCGGCCAGCTGTCCGGCTGGGTCAGG
>CAYPWQ010000060.1:0-5747 GCA_964414495.1 uncultured Oscillospiraceae bacterium | reverse complement strand
TCCGTGGCGGCCCTGGTGCCCCGGGCGGAGATCGAGGGCGAGATGGGCGACAGCTTCGTGGGTCTGCACGCCCGGCTCATGAGCCAGGCCCTGCGCAAGCTCACCGGCGTCATCGCCAAGACCAACAGCATCGTCATCTTCATCAACCAGCTGCGTGAGAAGGTGGGCGTCATGTATGGCAATCCCGAGGTCACCACCGGCGGCCGGGCGCTGAAGTTCTATGCCTCCGTCCGCATCGACGTGCGCCGCATCGAGGCGCTGAAGAACGGCTCGGAGATCATCGGCAACCGCACCCGCGCCAAGATCGTGAAGAACAAGGTGGCGCCTCCCTTCCGCGAGGCGGAGTTTGACATCATGTACGGCGAGGGCATCTCCCGCGACGGCGAGCTGCTGGATCTGGGCGTGAAGCTGGATCTGGTGCAGAAGTCCGGCTCGTGGTATTCCATGGGCGAGCTGCGCATCGGTCAGGGCCGCGACGCGGCCAAGAACTGGCTGAAGAGCAATCCCGAGGAGGCCGACAAGCTGGAGGCCGCCGTGCGCAAGGACTTCCACAAGCTCATGACCGGGCAGGCGAAGGTGGCGGCCCGGGCCGCGGGCCGCGCCGTGGATGTGTCCGCCGACGATTTCAACGATGAGGATTGACCGGCTTGAGCCGTCCAGGCGGAAGGCGGGACGCATCCTTGCCTATCTTGCCGACGGCTCGATCCTGCGCCTGACGGAGCAGGAGGTGCTGGCGCAGGGCCTCCGCGCCGGAGACGAGCTGGATGAGGAGACGCTGTGCGCCCTGTCCGAGTCCGCCGCCCTCTCCGAGAGCAGGGCGGAGGCCGCGCGGATGCTGGGGCGAAAGCCCATGAGCCGCGCCGATCTCACCAAAAAGCTGCGGGAAAAGGGCGCGACGCAGCGGGAGTGCGACTATGCCGCAGAGTGGCTCAGCGCCATCGGCGCGCTGGACGACCGGGCCTATGCGGCGCTGCTGGTGCAGCATTACAGCGAGTCGGGCTATGGCCCCGCCCGCTGGCGGGACGAGCTGCGCCGCCACGGCATCGACCGGGAGCTCTGGGACGAGGCGCTGGAGTCCGCGCCGCCCGCGGAGGAGCTGGCGCGGCGCTGGGCCGCCGCCCGCTGGAAGGGCAGAGCGCCCGACGAAAAAGAGAAAAAAAGGACCGCCGACGCGCTGCTGCGCCGGGGCTTTTCCTGGGGCGACGTGAAGGTCGCCCTTCAGGGCTTTATGGAAGAATCTTTTGCTGAGGAGGCGTGGTGACGCGCCCCGGCAGACCTGGGAGGTATGTCATTTGAGTTATCGAGTATCGTTTATTTCGCTGGGCTGCGCCAAGAATCTCGTGAACTGCGAGCAGATGATGGCGCAGGTGGAGGCCGCGGGGCACAGCCTGCAGGTCGATCCCGCGGGAGCGGATGTGGCGGTGGTGAACACCTGCGGCTTCATCGACAGCGCCAAGGAGGAGGCCATCGCCAACATCCTTGCCATGGCGGAGCTGAAGAAGCAGGGACAGCTGAAAAAGCTCATCGTCACGGGCTGCCTTTCCCAGCGCTATGCCGCGGAGATGGAGCAGGAGCTGCCGGAGGTGGACGGTATCCTCGGCACCGGCAGCTACAGTGAGATCGTCCGCGCGGTGGAGACCGTTATGGCGGGGCAGCCCTTCCGCGCCTTCGGCGACATTCATGCGCCGGTGGAGGAGCTCGACCGTGTGCTGACCACGCCTCCCTGGTTCGCCTATCTCCGCATCGCGGAGGGCTGCGACAACCGCTGCGCCTACTGCATCATCCCCTATCTCCGGGGACGCTACCGCAGCCGCGACATGGAGGATATTCTGGCCGAGGCCCGGGGCCTTGCCGCCCGCGGCGTGCAGGAGATCATCGTCATCGCCCAGGACATCACCCGCTATGGTCTGGATCGCTATGGCAGGCGCCGTCTCAGCGACCTGCTGCGGGAGCTCTGCAAAATGGACTTCCACTGGGTGCGCCTGCACTATCTCTATCCCGACCAGCTGGACGACGAGCTGATCCGCACCATTGCAGAGGAGCCCAAGATCCTGAAGTACCTCGACCTGCCCATCCAGCACTGCAACGACACGGTGCTGAAAAAGATGCACCGCCGGGGCGACAAGCAGTTTTTGCTGAACACCTTTGCGAAGCTCCGCCGGGAGATCCCGGACGCCGTGTTCCGCACCAGTCTCATCACCGGTCTTCCCGGTGAGGATGAGGCGGCCTTCGAGGAACTCTGCGAATTCCTGCAGGAGGTGAAGCTCCAGCGGGCGGGCGTGTTCCCCTTCTCGCCGGAGGAGGGCACCGAGGCCGCAAAGATGGAATATGTCCCCACGGAGGAGGCCCAGCGCCGCGCCGAGCTGCTGGTGGACGTGCAGAGCCGCATCATCGACGAGTATAACGAGCAGATGCAGGGCCGGGTGCTGGAGGTGCTGTGCGAGGGCTTTGACGCGCAGGCCCAGTCCCATGTGGGACGCAGCTATGCCGAGTCCCCGGACATCGACGGCCGCATCTACTTCTCCGCGGAGGAGGAGATCCCCGCGGGCACGTTCGTGAACGTCCGCATCACCGGCGTCATGGACGGCGAGCTCACGGGCGAAGTCTGGGAGGTGGAGGCATGAATCTGGCAAACAAGCTGACGCTGCTGCGCATCGCGCTGATCCCCGTGTTCCTCATCGTGCTGTATCTGGACTTTCCGGCCAGCCGCTATGTGGCCCTTGGGGTGTTCATCCTGGCGAGCCTGACGGACTTTGCCGACGGTTACATCGCCCGCCACTATCACCAGATCACCAACATCGGCAAGTTCATGGATCCTCTGGCGGACAAGATGCTGGTCATGGCTGCCATGTGCTGGTTCGTGGAGTGCGGGCAGATGCCCGGCTGGGTGCTGGCCGTGGTGCTGCTGCGGGAGTTTGCCGTGTCCGGTATGCGCCTCTGCGCCGTGGAGCAGGGCCGCGTCATCGCCGCCGCCTGGTCGGGCAAGGTCAAGACCTTCTCCACCATGGTGGCGCTCTGCATCATGATGGTGGCGACGGAGAGCTGGTTCCCCTTCGGCCGCACGGTGGACATCCTATGCCAGACCGTCATCGTGGTGACCACGGTGTATTCCGGCGTGGAATACTTCCTGAAGAACGCGGACGTGTTCCGGGAAAAGGAATAAAGAAAAAAGCAGGAAGCAAGCGCTTCCTGCTTTTCCTTTTTTTTGCGGCGCAAAGCAGAGAAGAGGGGAGACCGGCACCGGTCTCCCCTCTGATATTTATCCGCTCTGTCTCAGGCGGCAAGGTCCATGATGGCGGCGGCATCCGCGCTGCCGTACTGGATCATGTGGTTGGCGATCTCCGTCAGGAGCTCCTGATTGGTGATGTTGCCGGAGTGGCCCACGCCGGGGAAGGTCACGCTGTAGCCGCCGTAGTCAACGGTGTCCAGGAAGTCCGTCACGAGGTACTGCGACAGGTTCAGATAGTAGTTATCCATGTCGCCGCCGCGGAGATGGAGCTTGCCGTACAGGGACTCGCTGAGGGTGTCCCAGTTGTTCTGCAGATAGTAGTTCAGGTCGAAATGCTCCTGCCAGTAGGACACGACCTCCTTGTTGATCTCGCCGGTGATGGGATCCCACACACGGGCGGGATAGCCGTCCTCGTCCACCGGGCCATAGACCGCTTCCCAGCCGCTCCAGCAGCCCAGCGCGATGGCGTCGCCGCCGCCGAGAGCCGTCTCCCAGTGATTCTCCTGGGCGATGGTCCAGAGGATGTTGCCGCTGGTGTCCCGGGCGGAGGGCCGCTCGGTGCTGACCCAGCCGTTGTCCAGATAGAAGCCGTTGTCGTCCTCGTAGAGATCCACGATCTGATAAGCGTGGAAGTCCATGCCGTCGGGGCACATGACCCAGGTGCCGCCGAACACATCGGGGTGGAACAGCTGCAGAGCCATGGATTCCCAGCCGCCGTTGGAGCCGCCCGCCAGCATTCTGGCCCAGGATTCGCTGATGCCGCCGTAGGTCTGCTCCACATAGGGGATCAGCTCGTCGATGTAGGCGTCGCCGCAGGGGCCCATGTTGGCGCTGTTGACCCAGTACATGTTGTCATAGTACATGTTGGCGTCACGGGTGGTGACCACGATCATCTCGGGGGCCTCGCCGCTGTCCCACCAGGCGGTGAACTCCTCGTTGCGGCCATAGCCCAGGGGAGCGCTGCCGCCCACCCAGTGGCCCTGATAGTAGAGCACGGGGTACTGCTTGGCGGGATCGTAGTTCGCGGGCAGCAGGATGTTCAGGCCGATATACATGTCGGTGCCCCAGAACTCGCTGAGCAGCTCGCTCTTGATCTTGTCGAACTTCACGCAGTCATACTTGCTCTCGTAATTGCCCTGCTGATCCACCTGACCGGGCTGCAGCTCATAGCCCAGAGCGATCTCGTTGGTCAGAGAGAGGTCGATGACCGCCTCGCCGCTGACGGTGCTGAGCTGGGCATCGCTGTAGAGATTGTAGGGGTTGCGGGTCACGCTGCCGCCGCCGCCGTGATCGGCCATGCCCCAGAGGGTCACGCCGTCGGAACGGGTGAACTCCGTGTACTTCACGAAGAGCGCCTGCACCGCGTAGTCGCCGTCGGGGATCTCAGAGAGCTGCATGGGATAACCGTAGACCTCCGGGTCATCTGCCGTCATGGTGATGATGTCGCCGGCCTTGAGGCCGTACACCGTCTTGCCGAACACGGGGCAGCCGGTCACGTCGATGTTGTCGTAGACCTGGTCGCCCTCCTCCGGCATGTCGTTATCCAGCACGAAGAGGAGACGGCCGTTCAGCTCCCCCTCAAAATCCTCCGGGACGCTCACGTTGATGGTGAGGCCCGCCGTTGCCTGTTCTGCGGAGCAGCCGCTGAAGAGTCCCAGCACCAGAAGAAGGGCCAGGAGCATGGACAGTTTCTGTTTCATGTTGCGATCTCCTTTCGTTGAATGTGGTTATAATTATACACAAGCTGCGAATTGCGTCAAGTATTTATGCAAGAAAAATGGGTGAAAATTCGATTTTTATGAATACTGCTGCTGCGCCGCCGGGAAAGGAGCGACCTGATGTGTGCAATCTGCATGAGGGAGAGGCGCGGACCGCCGCGCCGCCGGTAGAGCAGAAAAAAGACGCAGCCGGTCAGATGACCGGCTGCTGCCCTGCGCGACCACCCGGAGATGCATCGGAAGGGGAAGAGCGCCCCGGCGGGAGCGGGACCGTCCGCTCCGCCAAATACACAAATTGGATCGGCAAGAACAAGAATTTCTGTGTAACCTGCACCAAAATCGGTTGAGTTTCGGCAGGGGCTGTGATATAACTACTATAGAAACTTGATACGATCTTGTCGGCTGCGGACGCAGTCGATCACGAAAACAGAAAGGACGATCCTCTATGACGAAGAATGAATTTGCCGCCCGTCTGAAAAATGGCTGCGATGCTGTGCGGGGCGCGCAGGACGAGCTGACGGAGATCGATTCCCGCTTTGGCGACGCGGATCACGGCGTGACCATGGTGAAGATCGCGGACACCATCGCCGCTGCCGTGGACGGGGCGGAAGGGGGGATCAAGGCCATGCTGGACAGTGTGGCCACGGATGTCATGTTCCTCAACGGCGGCAGCGCCGTGCCCCTGTGGAACACCTGGCTGGACGGCATGCAGGAGGAAGCGCCGGAGGGCGACGAGATCGACCTCGCGGGCATCAAGGCCATCTTTGCCCGTGCCTTCAGCGAGCTGGACGATATGTCCG
>CAYPWQ010000059.1:0-5768 GCA_964414495.1 uncultured Oscillospiraceae bacterium | reverse complement strand
GGGCTCCTCTTACGGTAAGGCCTATATCCATGGCGCGGGCGACGCGGAGAAGATCTGGACGGCGGATCACGACGCATTTCTGGAGTCCATGGCGGACGCGGCGCTGTCGGTGATCCGGCACTTCGACGGGAAGGCCGCCTATGTGAACGTTATGGCCAACATGTCCGTGGATTGTGACTGCTGCGCCAAGGCGGAGGATCCCTGCATGAAGGACATCGGCATTCTGGCCTCTCTTGACCCCGTGGCCATCGACCAGGCCTGCCTGGATCTGGTGTACGCCGCGAAGGAGGATCCCGGCCAGGGCCACCTGCTGGAGCGCATCGAGAGCCGCAACGGTGTCCACACCGTGGAGGCGGCGGCAGCTCTTGGCTGCGGCAGCCGGGAGTATGAGCTGATCGAGCTGCAGTAAACGATCTGCGGCACGGCGAATGACAAAGAGACCGCCCGAACGGAAACGTTCGGGCGGTTCTGACGAGAATGGGAAGATGGAGGGAAGAGAACGCCATGCGCAGGGCCATATGGAATCCAGTGGGGATGCTGCTGACGGGGCTGCTGCTGGGGGCGGTCAGCCGGTGGCTGGACGGCCACACGCAGAATCTGGGCAACATCTTTTCGCAGCTGGCGATATGGATCCTGCTGGGCGTACTGATCTCGATCTACAGCAGGACGAAAAAGCAGGCCATGGGGAACATGCTGGCCTTCTGCGCGGAAATGCTGCTGAGCTATTATCTGGCGGCGGTCCTGACGAAGGGAGTCTAGGGCGGAGCATTCATCCTGGGGTGGACGGGGGTTGCCTGCGTCTCGCCGGTGCTGGCATATTTTGCGTGGATGACGAAGGAGAGGGGGATATTCCCCAGAGTCATCAGCGCGGGGATCGTGCTGGCGTCCCTTCTGTCGTCGGTCATCCTGTTCGACGGGCCGCGGGTGTATGACCTGGTCATTGACGGGGCGCTGGTCTACCTGCTGTTCTGCAAGAAGGTGGAGCGGTGAGCTTTAAGGCGAATACAGGAAGTAATATTTCGACAAAATATTACAAAAACCGGGCGGGACGAAGGCGTCCCGCCCGGTTTTTCAGGTGATGAGAGGGCTCAGCCGTGCTTCACCCGGTCGTGCTCCTCCGCGCGCTTGGCATCGTTCCAGCGGCTCATGTCGCCCACGAGATAGCCGGTGATGCGGCGGATGCGGCTGAAGGGCTCGGGACGGGTGTGGTAGGTCAGATCCACATAGTCGCCGTCCACATGGATGTCGATGCGCTCCAGCGTGTCGCCGGGGAACTTCTGGCGGCCGCGGGCGCAATAGGCCTCGATCTCTGCGGGGGAGAGGGAAGCGCCGGTCACATTGACCTGCATGAAAAACACCTCCTGCGTTCAGTCGAAAAGGGTCAGGTTGTTCTTTACATTTGACTGAAAACAGTATATGCTGAAACCAAACGGAAAACAAGTGATATTTGCAACAGGGAGGGGGATTTTGTGGAGCAGTCGGCGTGCAGCGTGTTTGAGGGCATCGGCGCGGAGCAGTGCCGCGGGATGCTGGAATGCTTTCACGGGCGGGAGCAGCAGTTTCCTGCCGCCGCCGTGCTGGCGGACTATGGGGAGGAGAGCCGGGAGATCGGCATCCTGCTCTCCGGCCGCGCGGAGGTGATCCGTCTGGGCAGCGGGGGCGAGCGCACGATTTTGGAGCATCTGAATCCCGGGGAGCCCTTTGGCCGGGTGCTCTCCATGAGCGGCGGCAGCGGCGATGCGGTGTGGGTGACGACGGAGGCGGGTTGCCGCGCCCTGTTTCTGGACTATCAGAAGGTCATGAGCCGCTGCGCCAACGCCTGCCCCTTCCATGAGCAGATGGAGCGGAACCTGATCCGCATCATCACCAACAAGGTGCGCCGCCTGAGCGAGCGGGTGGAGGTGCTGTCTCACCGCACGATCCGGGAAAAGCTGCTGTGCTATTTCACCATGCAGCAGAAGGAGGCGGACGGCAGCTTCACGCTGCCCTTCTCCCTGAGCCGCCTTGCGGATTACATCAGCGCCGACCGCAGCGCCATGATGCGGGAGCTGAAAAAGCTGAAAGAGGAAGAGATCGTGAGCATTGACCGCCGGCGCGTGACCCTGCTGCGGGGACAGCGCTGAGCGATGTACAAAAGAAAGGAGCACAGCATGTATCGGATCGTTGAAAAGCAGGCTCTGACGCCCACCCTGACCCGGCTGACGGTGGAGGCGCCCTTTGTGGCGCGAAAGGCCCAGCCGGGGCAGTTCATCATTCTGCGGGTGGACGAAAACGGCGAGCGTATCCCCATCACCATCCACGACTATGACCGGGAGAAGGGCACCGTTACCATCATCTATCAGATCGTGGGCGCCACCACGCTGAAGCTGGAGCAGAAGCAGGCGGGAGAGTATTTGCAGGATTTCGTGGGCCCTCTTGGGAAGGCGACGGAGACGGCGGGCCTGAAAAAAGTAGCCGTGGTGGGCGGCGGCGTCGGAACCGCCATCGCCTATCCGGTGGCGAAGCGTCTGCACGAGGAGGGCGCGGAGGTGGAGCTCATCGCGGGCTTCCGCAGTAGGGACGTGGTGATCCTGGAGAAAGAGTTCCAGAACGCCTGCACCAGCCTCTTTATCGGCACGGATGACGGCTCGTACGGGCAGAAGGCTCTGGTGACGGAGCTGCTGCGCCAGCGCATCGAGGCGGGGGCGCAGTATGACGAGGTGTTCTGCGTGGGGCCGCTGAAAATGATGAAATACGTGGCGGAGGTCACGCGGCCCTATGGCATCCGCACCATTGTGTCCATGAGCCCCATCATGGTGGACGGCACGGGCATGTGCGGCGGCTGCCGTCTGAGCGTGGGCGGCGAGACCCGCTTTGCCTGCGTGGATGGCCCGGATTTCGACGGCCACGCGGTGGACTTTGACGAGGCCATCCTGCGCGGCGGCCAGTATGGTGAACAGGAGCGGCACGCCTATGAGTCGGCCTGCAATCTGCTGAAGAAGGAGGTGCGCTGACATGCCCAACATGAGCCTGAAAAAGAACATCATGCCCACCCAGAGCCCGGAGACGCGGCAGTGCAACTTCGACGAGGTGGCGCTGGGCTATATGGAGGAGCAGGCGCTGGACGAGGCGCTGCGCTGCCTGCACTGCAAGAACAGTCCCTGTGTGCAGGGCTGCCCCGTGGGGATCCGCATTCCGGATTTCATCGCAAAGGTAGCGGAGGGAGACTTCGAGGCCGCCTATCAGATCATCGCGACGGACAGCAGTCTGCCCGCAGTCTGCGGCCGGGTCTGCCCGCAGGAGAGCCAGTGCGAGAGCAAGTGCGTGCGCGGCATCAAGGGCGAGAGCGTGGGCATCGGCAGGCTGGAGCGCTTTGTGGCGGACTGGCACAATGAGCATGTGTCAGCCCCGGCGGAACGCCCCGCGCCCAACGGCCACAAGGTGGCGGTGGTGGGCTCCGGCCCCTCGGGGCTCACCTGTGCGGGAGATCTGGCCCGGAAGGGCTATGCCGTGACGGTGTTCGAGGCGCTGCATCTTGCAGGCGGCGTGCTGGTGTACGGCATTCCGGAATTCCGCCTGCCCAAGCGCATTGTGGAAAAAGAGGTGGAGGGGCTGAAGGCTCTGGGCGTACAGATCGAGACCAACATGGTCATCGGAAAGGTGCTCTCCATCGACGAGCTCATGGAGGAATACGGCTTTGAGGCGGTGTTCATCGGCTCGGGCGCAGGACTGCCCATGTTCATGCACATTCCGGGGGAGAATCTCCGGGGCGTCTGCTCGGCCAACGAGTTTCTGACCCGCATCAATCTGATGAAGGCCTATCGGCCGGAGTCCGACACGCCCATTCAGGATCTCCGCGGCAAGCGGGTGGCCGTGGTGGGCGGCGGCAACGTGGCCATGGACGCGGCCCGCTGCGCCCGCCGACTGGGGGGCGAGGTCAGCATCGTCTATCGCCGGGGCATGGAGGAGCTGCCTGCCCGGGCAGAGGAGGTGGAGCACGCCCAGGAGGAGGGCATCCGCTTCTGCACGCTGACGAATCCCGTGGAGCTGCTGGGCGACGAAGGGGGCAATGTCACGGCCCTGCGCTGCGTGCGCATGGAGCTGGGCGAGCCCGATGCCAGCGGCCGCCGCCGTCCGGTCGCCGTGCCGCAGAGCGAGCATGAGCTGGCGGCGGACTGCGTCATCATGGCCCTCGGCACCACGCCGAATCCCCTCATCAAATCGACCACGTCGGGACTGGAGACCAACCGGCGCGGCGGCATCGTGGTGACGGAGGAGGGTCTGACCAGCCGCCGCGGTGTCTACGCCGGCGGAGATGCCGTGACCGGCGCGGCCACGGTGATCCTGGCCATGGGCGCGGGCAAGACCGCGGCGAAGGGTATCCACCGGGCCATCATGGGCGAATGAGCGCAAGGCGCCTGCATAGAGAAAATCGACTGGAGCACACGCGGTGCTCCAGTCGATTTATGCTATATTAGATAAAATGCGCTATATATTGGACTTGTCCCAAGCTCTGGCGGCGAACCAGATGGGAAGGAACAGTCCGCACAGCACGAAAACGAGAAATACGACGCCGTCGATACGGCTCCAGAGCGCGCCGTTCACCTCGGCCATCACGAGGCTGAACAGGGGATAGCCCACGGCGGTGAGACAGCTCCAGAGCCGCCCTGCCCGCAGGATCAGGGGCCAGCTGCGGTTGTGAAAGGCGACGCCGGGCAGGTGCAGGCGCAGGGGGCCGTCCACATAGTAGCCTATGCGCTGCTGATCGTAAATGTCGGGGAGGCGGGTCCTGGCGAAGAGACAGAAATAGGCCCCGAAGAGCAGACTGAACAGCGCGGCGCAGAGCAGGGGCTCCCGCAGCTCGCCCTGCCTTGCGTTGACGGCGGTGAGCACGACGCCGAGAGCGGCGGCGCAGAGATAACACAGCGGCCAGCGGCTGCCGTCCTGCCAGACACGGCGGGGGCGGCTCTCATCATAGCTGAGGGCGGCCTGTACGGCCTGCTCGGTTTCCTCCGCATCCGGCGGGGCCTCCGCCGTGCGGCGGCAGAGCAGCAGCTCTGTGACGCTGACGCCCAGCTGCTCGGCCAGAGGGAGGAGCAGGGCGGTGTCCGGGATGCTGGCCCCGGTCTCCCATTTGCTGACGGCCTTGTCCGAGACGAAGAGCCGGTCGGCCAGCTCCTTCTGGGTCAGGCCCCGCTCCCGGCGAAGCGCGGAGACGAATGCGCCGAATTGGGTATTGTCGATGGTGAACATGCTTGTGACCTCCTTTTTCTGCCCTGATTGTACCGCGCACAGCGCTTGTGGGCAACCGAACGGCGGTAGAGTCCGCATTTTATGCCGGGAGAATGCCCGGAGAGCGCAAAAAATGTCCGCCGCTCCCGCGGGAGCGGCGGACACAGCTTTTTCGTTTTGCGGCTGGATCAGAAGTCGATCTCGCCGTTCAGCAGACGGAGGTCATAGGGCTCGAAGACTACCTTGCGGTATGCGTCCACGTCCAGCTTCACACCCGTCCAGTCGGAGTGCAGCTCGCCGGTCTGCTTGATAAGGATGTCGTAGAGGATATCGTAGGTGACGCCGCTCTCGTCCGTCTCCACGATGGTGGAGTAGGGCAGGGTCTTGTGATAGGTCATGTGCAGGCCCTTATAGGAGAAGTGGAAGCCGTTGCGCATCCGGCAACCGTCCAGCCCCCGATAGGTGAACAGGCGCTTCAGGTCATGCAGGATGGGGTCATCGTCCTGGTCATACAGGTTCTCCGGCGTGGTCTCCGTGTAGTCATAGCGGAACTGGAT
>CAYPWQ010000058.1:0-5809 GCA_964414495.1 uncultured Oscillospiraceae bacterium | reverse complement strand
TGCGGCTGAAGCCGATGCGGAACTGGTTCTGCAGCAGCTCGCCCACGCAGCGCAGGCGGCGGTTGCCCAGATGGTCGATATCATCCTTGCCGGCCAGATTGTGGGCCAGAGAATTCATGTAGTTGATGGAGCTGAAGATATCGTCCACCAGGATGTGCTTGGGCACCAGCTCGTCGGCGCGCAGGCGCAGCTCTTCCTTCAGCTCCTCCTGATCGGCGTCACCCTCGTGCTTGTGCAGGATCTCCTGCAGCACGCTGAAGCGCACGCGCTCCTTGATGCCGCACTCGGCCTTGGCGTCGAAGTCCACATACCGGCTGATGGAGCACATGTGGTTGGAGAACACCTTCACCGGCACGTCGTCGGCCAGGATCGTCACCTCGTTCACGCCGATGTCGTCCAGCATGGCAGCCTCGTCGCGGGTCAGGACATGGCCCTCGTCGAAGAGGATCTCGCCGGTGATGGGGTCGGCCACGGGATAGACCAGCTTGTGGCCGCCCACGCGGGACCAGAGCATCAGCTTCTTGTTGAACTTGTAGCGGCCCACGGTGCTGAGATCATAGCGTCGGGGATCGAAGAAGAGGTTGTTCAGCAGGGTCTCGCAGCTGTCCACCGTGGGAGGCTCGCCGGGACGGAGCTTGCGGTAGATCTCCAGCAGGGAGTCCTCGTACGTCTTGCAGGGATCCTTTTCGATGGTGGCCGCGATGCGGGGATCGCCGCTGAACATGTCGAGGATCTCGCTGTCGGTGCGCAGACCCATGGCGCGGATCAGGCAGGTGATGGGGATCTTGCGGTTCTTGTCGATGCGGACCCAGAACACCTCGGAGGCGTCGGTCTCATACTCCAGCCATGCGCCGCGATAGGGGATGACGGTGGAGGTGAGGATGGGCAGATCGGTCTTGAGATCCATCTCCTTGCCGAAGTAGATGCCGGGAGAGCGCACGATCTGAGAGACCACCACGCGCTCGGCGCCATTGATGACGAAGGTGCCGGAGGCGGTCATCAGGGGGAAATCGCCCATGAAGATCTCCTGCTCCTTGATCTCGCCGGTCTCTTTATTGTGCAGGCGCACGCGCACCTTCAGCGGCGCGGCGTACGTGGCGTCGCGGGCCTTGCATTCCTCTACATCGTACTTGGGCTTCTCGTCCATGGTGTAGTCGATGAAGCTCAGTTCCAGATTGCCCGCATAGTCGGTGATGGCGGCGACATCCGCAAACACCTCGTGCAGGCCGGTCTCCAGAAACCACCGGTAAGACTTCCGCTGGACCTCCAGCAGATCGGGCATGGCCATGACTTCCTCATGCCTTGCATAGTTCTTACGCAGCGTTTTCCCGTAATACTTGTCTTTCGGCATATCTCACGCAACCTTTCTTTTCGGTCTTAAAAGCCGCTCGCGGCTTTGGTCTACTGCTTTGCTCTTCGCTGTGACACACGCGGGGTTGTTGTTGAAAATTCAACCGTTTCTCTTGTGCTTTTCGGCGTCGGGTGCTATACTCAGTTCACAAGGATGGGGCGATATGCCCCCACTATCATACATAGGTAATCTATTTTACCACGGTGTTTTCCCGTCTGTCAAGGGCAGAATGCCGTTTTCCGGGAGTTTTTCCCGGATTTTTTTGTTTTCCCCGCCGAAAGCGCGGCAAAAGCCGCCCCGACGGGGCGTTTTCCTCCCCACTCCTCCGCCGCCGGGACACGCGCGGCAGGGTGCGGAGGCCGGATCGTGCCCAGCAAAAAGCGCCCGCCCGTGACACACGGGCGGGCGCCTTTTCATCAGCGTCTCAGACCAGGAAGTCCTCGCAGGGAGTGACTTCCTCTTCCTTTTTCAGTTTCGCCGCCTTGTTCTTCAGCTCGGCGGCTGCCTCCAGGATCTTGTCCCAGAATTTCACGATGACGAACACCGCCGCAGTGACGGCTACCAGGGCAGCCAGCAGCTTCCAGATCTTATTGCAGCACTTCATAAGACATCCTCCTGTGATCGTGATGAGATAGTCTTATTTTAGCGGAATCTTTTCGGAAAAACAACTGTTTTTCCCCGGTGTTCACAGTTTTTTTGCAAGATAGTCCGCGCGGATCTCCTCCGGCACCAGACGGCCGCCGGTGGCCCAGGCGATGTGGGTGGCGTTCGCCATCTTCTCTGCAAGGCCATGGCGGGCGATGTAATCCGCCGCGCCGTCAAAGCGGGCCATGTCCTGATAGGCCGCGAGAGCGGCACAGCTGGAGGGCTCGATGAACACGCCGTCGCAGCCGTGGAGCACGCGCAGCAGATCGAACAGGCGCGGATCGTCCACCGTGGAGCAGCCGCTCAGCAGCGGGCGCATCATCCGCGCCACCATGCCGGAGGGCCGGCCCACGGCCAGGCCGTCCGCCTCGGTGAGACCGCTCAGTCCCAGATCCTGCACGCAGATGTTCTCGCCCTCGCCGGTGGCAAGGCCCGCGATCATGCAGGGGCACTGCACCGGCTCCACAAAGAAGCAGTGGACATTGTCGCCGAACTCCTGCTTCAGGCCGAAGGCGATGCCGCCCGGAGCACCGCCCACACCGCAGGGAAGATAGACGAACAGGGGATGCTCCGCATCCACCGCCACGCCCTGCGCCGCCAGCTGATCCCGCAGGCGGCGGCCCGCTACGGCATAGCCCAGGAACAGCGCAGAGGAATGCTCGTCATCCACGAAATAGCTGCGGGGATCGGCATCGGAGAGGGCGCGGCCCTCGGCCACAGCCTTGCCGTAATCCCCGGCGTACTCCTTCACCTCCACGCCCTTGCTGCGCAGCAGATCCTTTTTCCACTGCTTGGCATCGTTGGACATATGCACCACCACGCGGTAGCCCACCGCGGCGGAGGTGATGCCGATGCTGAGGCCCAGATTGCCCGTGGAGCCCACCTGCACGGTGTACCCCGCGAAGAGGCCGCGGTGGTCCGCGAGCTTGCTGTAATCGTCGCTCTCGGTCAGGATGCCCTCGCTCATGGCGATCTCCTCGGTGTGCTTCAGCACCTCATAGATGCCGCCGCGGGCCTTCACACTGCCCGCCACGGCGAGATGACTGTCCATCTTCAGGAACAGGCGGCCCTCCGGCACCGCGCCCAGGGTCTTCAGTCCCTCCTTCGTGGCCGCGATCTCCCTGAGGGGGGATTCGATGCGGCCGTTCTCCGCCTCCGTCTCCGGGAACGCCATGCGGATGAAGGGCGCAAAGCGGTCAAGACGTGCAGCGGCGTCATCGATGTCTGCCGCGCCGAACTCCTGCGTGCCCGCCACCTCCGCGAAGGGGCGAAGCGCGGGATTGCGCCACCAGGTCTCCTTTGCCGCCATCAGATCGGCCACGGCGGGGATGCTGCTCCAGCTCTCTTTCGTCATCGGGATGATCTCCTTTGTTTCAATATCAGTAAATGCTCCGGCAGCACCGACGCGGCGGGCTGCTTTTCTTCCGTGACCCGATTATACCACAGCTTCCGCCGCAGGTCAGCAGTAATTTCTCTTTTTCCGGCAGACTTTTTGCGGTCGGATTTTTATGTTATAAAAATTGACGGTTGATTTTTGTCGGCAGGCATTCTAAAATAAATTGATTGCCATGGATTGGCAGCAGCCCCGCGATCTATCTTGCAGGAGGGATGAACGATGAAAGTAAGCTCCCTGGTGGGCACGAATCTGAAGGCTCTGCGCACAGAGCGGAAAATGACCCTGAAGGACGTGAGCCGTCTCACCGGCCTGTCCTGCGGCTATCTGTCCCTGCTGGAGCGCGGGCAGTCCCTTGTGGCGCTGGACACACTGGAGCACATTGCCGTGTGCTTCAATGTGGACATCTCCTTTTTCTTCATCCACAGTGCCGGCTCCTCCTCTCCGGTGATCTATCGCCGCTATGAGCAGGTCTATCAGCAGGTGGAGCCCCACAGCTTTGAGACGATCCTGACCCATTTTGCCGAGTCCAGCATCGTCCCCTCCGTGCAGACCCTCATGCCCATCACCGCCGGGAGCGATCTGCCGCCCTATGCCTCCCGCAGCGGCGAGCTCTTCATCTATGTGCTGGACGGCATCCTGACCCTCGATTTTGACGGGCAGACCGCCCAGATCTCTCCGGGAGACTCCGCACACTTTCTGACAGAGCAGAAGCACCGGTATTACAACACGTCCCGCTTCCCCACCAAAATTTTTGTGGCGAATCTGAACAGCAGCAAAAAGCTGGCCGCCGACTGAGGAGGAATTCTATGAATCTGGGTATCGGAAAAAAGGCCAAGCAGCTCCGGCTGGCCAAAAATCTCACGCTGAAGGATGTCTCCCGGAAAACCAGTCTGTCCGTCGCCTTTCTCTCGCAGTTCGAGCGCGGCCAGTCCCTCATCACCGTGGACAAGCTGGCAGAGGTGGCCGCCGCGCTGGATGTGGATCTGACCTACTTCATCGGCATCCCCAAGAGCTCCGGCAACCCCATCGTCCATGTCCACGAGCGGCAGGTGGATCTGGCGGATGAATCCTACATCCACTATAATCTGAGCAACATCGAGGACAAGAGCCACTTCCTCCCCCGCTTCATCACCCTTCTGCCCTCCGGCAGCGAGGACAACAGCACCCCCGCCTATCCCCACGAGGGCGAGGAGTTCATCTATGTGCTCAGCGGCGTGCTCAATCTCTGGGTCGATCACGCGGAGTACCAGCTCAACGCAGGCGACTGCGCCCATTTTGACTCCGCCCTGCCCCACAAGTGGGTGAACAAGACCTCCTCCAACGTGGATCTGCTGGCCATCAACACGATCAACTTCTATTCCCAGGGCAACCAGAACGGCTCCTATTCCTGAGCCGGGACCTGCCCCCTCAAAAAAGCAGAGCCTGCCCCGGCCGGATGGCCGGGGCAGGCTGTTTTTTCTGTCATGCGGGCCGCTCAATAGCCCAGCTCCTCATTCACCAGTATCACGCGGATGCGATCCTGCACGCGGTTAAAGCGCGTGACCACCAGATGACCGCAGATGCACTCCGGCGCATAGCAATCCGCGCAGGTCCCCGTGTGGAAGCAGGCCGTCTGATACCCGCCGCGGCGGGCGTTGCGCGGAGACGCCACGGTGCGGATGCGCTCCACTGCCTCCCGCACGTCCCGCACCAGCTTGTTCCGTCCCACGATCACCACCGCCTCCCGCGGGCCGTACATCAGGCAGCTGACGCGGTTGCCGTTGCCGTCCATGTTCACCAGCTCGCCCGCCAGCGTGACGGCGTTGGCGCTGCAGAAAAAGCGGTCTGCCAGCATACAGGCGCTGTAGATCCGCCGCCGCTCCTCCTCGTCCCGGGCCTCCAGACGATCCAGCGCCCGGAACCCGCCGCTTTTCAGATAGTCGATCAGGCCGATCTCCCGCAGCGTCACCGAGCCGCCCCAGCAGACGGTATCCCCCGGCTGCAGCCCGCGGACGGCCTCGCGCAGAGCCTCCTCCCGCGTCTCGCAGAAGCTGACCCACATGCCGCGGCGCTCCAGATGCGCCCGCAGCTGCTCCCGATCCAGCTCTTCCACCATGGCCGCGCCCTCAGTGATCGGACTTCAGGCCCGCGCCGCACATGGGGATCAGGCACTCCTCCGGCGCGCCGAAGCGTTCGCAGTACCGCAGATAGGCCGCGTAATTTGCCGCCGTGGTATGCTCGCAGTAAACGCCGCGGCGGGCCAGCTTCTCCCGCGCCGCAAGGATCTGATCCTCCGGCGCGCAGACGAAGCGGACACCGTGCTTTCTGGCCAGCGCCAGGATCGCCGCGCCGCGCATGGGCCGGCCAATGGCGATGCCCTCTGCCAGCGTGGGCCGGGGCTCCACCTGCGCGGGCTCCGCGCTTTCCTGCTCCCCCGC
>CAYPWQ010000057.1:0-5822 GCA_964414495.1 uncultured Oscillospiraceae bacterium | reverse complement strand
CACCGCATGCGCCTACATCTGTGAGCATCCCTGCGAGGCCCGCTGCCGCCGCAACATGGTGGATGACGCGGTGAACATCCGGGGACTGAAGCGCTATGCCGTGGATCAGGCAGGGGACGTGCCACAGCCCAAGCCAGCCCCCGCCACGGGGAAGTCCGTGGCCATCGTGGGCGGCGGCCCCGGCGGTCTCTCCGCGGCCTACTATCTGGCGCTCATGGGCCACAAGGTCACAGTCTATGAAAAGCAGTCCCGTCTTGGCGGCATGATGCGCTATGGCATCCCCAGCTACCGGTTCCCCCGCGAGAAGCTGGATCAGGAGATCGCCTCCATCCTCTCTCTCGGTATCGAGGTGCGCAGCGGCGTGAACGTGGGCAGCGAGGTAAGTCTGGACGAGCTGAAGCGGCAGTACGACGCGCTGTATCTCTCTATCGGCGCGCACACGGATAAAAAGACCGGCATCGAGGGCGAGGACAGCGAGGGCGTCATTTCCGCCGTGGAGCTGCTGCGCCGCATCGGTGACGAGGAGATGCCGGACTTCACCGGCATGAATGTGGCGGTCATCGGCGGCGGCAACGTGGCCATGGACGTGACCCGCAGCGCCATTCGCCTCGGCGCGAAAAAGGTCACCTGCGTCTATCGCCGCCGCATGGAGGACATGACCGCCCAGAAGGAAGAGGTGGAGGGCGCCATCGCCGAGGGCGCGGAGGTGCTGGCACTGCAGGCGCCGCTGCGCATCGAGGCGGATGAGAATGGCCATGTGGCCGCCCTCTGGACGCAGCCCCAGATCATCGGCGAGGTGGACCGGCAGGGACGGCCCCGCCCCTGCACCGCGTCGGTGGAGCCCCGCCGCATCCCGGCGGAGGTGGTGGTGGTCGCCATCGGCCAGGGCATCGAGTCCCACGGCTTCGAGCAGGCGGGCATCCAGATCCAGCGCAGCGGCACGCTGGCTGCCAATGCCAGCACGGAGCTGCCCAATCTTGAGGGCGTGTTTGCCGGTGGCGACTGCGTCACCGGCCCTGCCACCGTCATCCGCGCCATCGCGGCGGGCAAGGCGGCAGCCGCCAACATCGACGAGTATCTGGGCTTCCACCACGAGATCACGGCAGAGGTGGAGGTGCCCACGCCCCGCTGCACCGACCTGCGGCCCCGCGGCCGCGTCAACGCCACCGAGCGCGAGGCCGGTGAGCGCAAGGGCGATTTCAGCTGCATCGAATGCTGCATGACGGCGGAGGAGGCCGCGCAGGAATCCTCCCGCTGCCTGCGCTGCGACCATTTCGGCTACGGCCAGTTCAAGGGAGGGCGTGTGGAAAAATGGTAAGCTTCAAGATCAATGGCCGGGAGCTCACGGCCCGCCGCGGCGTCACCATTCTGGAGGCGGCGGAAAAGGCCGGCATCCCCATCCCGCATCTCTGCTTCCTGAAGGATATCAACGAGATCGCTGCCTGCCGCATGTGCATGGTGGAGGTGGAGGGCACGGATCGACTGGTCCCCGCCTGCAACACGCAGGTGCTGGAGGGTATGTCCATCCACACACATACGCCCCGGGTCAGTCAGGCGCGGCGCACCAATCTGCGTCTGATCCTCTCGCAGCACAATTCCAGCTGCACCACCTGCGTCCGCAGCGGCAACTGCGAGCTGCAGCGCCTGTCCCGGGATCTCAACATCCATTATCAGACCTATGACGTGCAGCCGGAGCGTTCCCGTCTCGATCTCAGCGTGCCCATCGTGCGCGAGGCGGGCAAGTGCATCAAGTGCATGCGCTGCATCCAGGTCTGCGACAAGATCCAGGGTATGAACATCTGGGGCGTGGCCGGCACCGGCTCCCGCACTACGGTGGATGTGAACAATGCCCGCAGTCTGAAGGAGACGGACTGCACCTTCTGCGGTCAGTGCGTGACCCATTGTCCCACGGGCGCGCTGTCCGTGCGCGACGATACGAACCGCGTCTTTCAGGCTCTGGCCGACCCGGAGATCACCACGGTGGTGCAGGTGGCCCCGGCGGTGCGCGTGGCCTGGGCAGAGGAATTCGGCCTGAAGGGGGCGAAGGCCTCCACGGGCCGTCTGGTGGCGGCGCTGAAGCAGGTGGGCTTTGACTATGTGTTCGACACCAATTTTGCCGCCGACCTCACCATCATGGAGGAGGGCAGCGAGTTCCTCGAGCGCTTTACCCGCCGGGGGAAGTACCGCTGGCCCATGTTCACCTCCTGCTGCCCCGGCTGGGTCAGCTTCCTCAAGAGCCAGTATCCTGCCTATCGCGAGCATCTCTCCACCGCCAAGTCCCCCCAGCAGATGTTCGGCGCGGTGGCGAAGAGCTTTTTTGCCGAGCAGCTGGGTCTGGATCCCAAGAAGCTCTGCGTGGTGTCCATCATGCCCTGCTCTGCAAAAAAGGCGGAGAGTGAGCTGCCCGCCATGCGCAATGAGCATGGGGATCCGGATGTGGATGTGGTGCTCACCACCCGCGAGATGTGCCGCCTCTTCCGCAGCGACTGCGTGACCCTCACTGAGCTGGAGGACCGTCCCTTTGACAGTCCCTTCGGCGGCGGCACCGGCGCGGCGGTGATCTTCGGCGCCACGGGCGGCGTCATGGACGCGGCGCTGCGCAGCGCCTACTATCTGGCCACGGGCCATAACCCCGACCCCGACGCCTTTGCCGAGATCCGCAGCGGCCGCCCCTGGCGGGAGGCAAAATTTGACATCCCCGGCGCGGGCACGGTGCGCGTCGCCGTGGTCAGCGGCCTTGGCAATGTCCGCCGGCTCATGGAGGCGGTGGACGCGGGCGAGGTGGACTATGACTTTGTGGAGGTCATGGCCTGTCCCGGCGGCTGCGCCGGCGGCGGCGGGCAGCCCATCCGCGAGGGACAGGAGCTGGCCGGCGTCCGCGGCGAACAGCTCTGGAAGCTGGACGAGGCCGCGCCCATCCGCTTCTCCCACGAGAATCCGGACGTGCAGGCGCTCTACCGTGCCTATCTGAAGGCTCCGCTGGGCGAGCGGTCTCACCGCCTGCTCCACACCCATCACGAATAAACGAAGGCAAAAGCAGTGAAGTCGGCCGCCCGGAAACGGGCGGCCGACTTTTTCTTGTGTATGATGAGGAGCGGCAGGAACGAGGCTTCTTTTTGTAAAAATCGCCGCAAAAGGAATTGCCAGAAACAGGGGGCATGCTGTATAATTTTGTCACAAAAGTGGAGAGCCTCAGCAGACTGCGGTTCCGCGAAATAAAGAAAGACCTCCCGAAAGAGGTCTTTCAGCACACACTGTGCAGCCGTCAAAGCGGCGATTTGAGAAATCTTTTATTTGAACTCGTAGTGTAATTGTTGAGGTCATTCAACACTGGTATGATAACACAATGTGACGGAGGATGTCAATATGGAAAAAAGATCCTATTACCTCGGTTTGGATATCGGCACGGATTCGGTGGGCTATGCGGCGGCGGACGGACAGTATCGACTGTGTAAATCCCGCGGCGAGCCGGTCTGGGGAACGACATTGTTTGAAACGGCGAATCTTGCCGAGGAGCGGCGGGCTGCGCGGACGGCCAGTCGGCGGCTTGACCGGCAGCAGCAGCGCGCCGCGCTGATCGAGGAGCTGTTCGCGCCGGAGATCGGAAAGTGTGATCCGAAGTTCTTCCTGCGGCGGTGCGAGAGCGCACTGTTCGCGGAGGATACGCAGGCCGGCGTGCAGCTGTTCGACGGCGGCATGACAGATCGGGAGTATCACGACCGCTATCCGACGATCCATCACCTGATCCTGGAGCTGATGGAGAGCCGCGAGCCGCACGATGTACGGCTGGTCTATCTGGCCTGCGCATGGCTGGTGACGCACCGGGGCCACTTCCTGTTCGACATGACGGACAGGGTGAATGACTTCGGCGAGGTGTATGGCGCGCTGGGTGAGCATCTGCGGGAGGAATATGACTGTGCCCTGCCCTGGCCGGACGAGGTGGACGGGACGGTGCTGCTGGAGATCATGACGGCGCAGGCCGGCGTGAAGCGCAAGCAGGCGCTTTTTGCCGAGCGCGTGTATGGCGGGAAAAAGCCGTCCAAAAAACCGGATGAGGATTTCCCCTTCAGCCGCGATGCCATCGTAACGCTGCTCTGCGGCGGAAAGGCTGCGCCGAAGGATGTGTTTGACCGGGCGGAGTATGCGGAGGCCGAATCGGTCAGTCTCGGCATGGACGAGGAGAATTTTGCGCGAATTCTGACAGAGCTGGGCGAGGACGGCGAGCTGCTGCGCTGGCTGCGGGCGGTATACGACTGTGCCCTGCTGACCCGGACGCTCAATGGCTGCCGCTGTATCTCCGAGGCCAAGGTCAAAGTCTATGAGCAGCACCAGACGGATCTTGCCTGGCTGAAGCACTTTGTGCGGAAATACGCGCCGGAGAAATACGATCTTATTTTCCGCGCGGCGGGCGTGGAGAACTATGTCGCCTATTCCGGCAATGTGAAGTCCTGCCCTGCGCCGCAGGAGGTGAAACACGTCAGAAAAGAGGCCTTCTGTGACTTCCTGCTGAAGCATCTCAAGGGCCTGACGGTGGAAGAGGGCGACCGGGCGGCTTATGAGGATATGCAGGAGCGGCTGTGGCAGTATACCTTCCTGCCCAAGCAGCGCGACCCTGACAACCGCGTGATCCCGCAGCAGCTGTACTATGCGGAGCTGGATCAGCTGCTGCGCAGCGCGTCGGCCTATCTGCCCATGCTTCAGCGGGCGGATGAGAGCGGCCTCTCTGCTGCGGATCGGATCCGCGCCATCTTCCGCTTCCGCATCCCCTATTATGTCGGACCGCTGAACAGTGCCTCCAAAAACAGCTGGGCCGTGCGGAAGAGCGGAAAGATCTATCCCTGGAATTTTGGGGAAATGGTGGATCTGGATGCTTCGGAGGCGTGCTTTATCCAGCGCATGACGAATTACTGCACCTATCTTCCGGGCGAGGAGGTGCTGCCGGTCAATTCACTGCTCTATAGCCGCTTCATGGTGCTCAACGAGATCAACAACCTGACCATCAACGGCAAGAGCATCCCAGTGTCAGTCAAGCAGGAGATCATGACCGACCTGTTTGCGCAGAGCAGCCGCCGGATCACGCCGAAGGCGATCCGCGATTTCCTGAGTTCCCGCGGCTATCTGGAGGAAAAGGATGAGCTGGGCGGCATCGACATCACCGTGAAATCTTCGTTGCGATCCTATCACAGCTTCCGCCGCCTGCTCACCGGAGGTGTGCTGACAGAGGAGCAGGTGGAGGACATCATCTGCCACGCGGCCTATTCCGAGGACAGGAGCCGGATGGATCGCTGGCTGCGGCGCACCTATCCGCAGCTGAGCGAGGAGGATCGGCGGTACATCCTGCGTCTGAATCTGAAGGAATTCGGACGGCTTTCCAAACGGCTGCTGACCGGCATCTGCCATGTGGATACGGAGACCGGCGAGGCGCGGAGCATCATGGACATGCTGTGGCAGACCAACGAGAACCTGATGCAGCTCCTGTCTGAGCGGTACAGCTTCCGCCGGCAGATCGAGGAGTTTGCCGACGACTACTATGCCGCAAATCCCAAGTCTCTCTCTGAGCGGCTGGAAGACATGTATCTCTCCAACGCAGTCAAGCGCCCCATCCTGCGGGCGCTGAAGGTCACGGAGGAAGTGGTCAAGGCCATGGGCTGCGCACCGGAGAAGATCTTCGTGGAGATGGCCCGCGACAGCGGTGGAGAAAAGCGCGGACAGCGCACGGTCTCGCGCAGACAGCAGATCCTGAATCTTTATAAGAATATCAAGACGGAGGAGGCACGGGCGCTGGAGACTGAGCCGGCAGCCATGGGCGATATGGCGGACAA
>CAYPWQ010000056.1:0-5882 GCA_964414495.1 uncultured Oscillospiraceae bacterium | reverse complement strand
CGGGCGTCATCTTCGGCGTCACCGGCGGCGTGATGGAGGCGGCGCTGCGCACCGCGTACAAGGTGCTGACCGGCAAGGAGCATGAGGCCATCCGCTTCGAGGCCGTCCGCGGCTTCGAGGGCATCAAGGAGGCGTCGCTGGAGCTCGCCGGCACCACGGTGAACGTGGCCGTTGCCCACGGCATGAAGAATGCCCGCGTGCTGCTGGATCAGATCCGCCGCGGCGAGAGCAAGTATCACTTCATCGAGATCATGGGCTGCCCCGGCGGCTGCGTGAACGGCGGCGGCCAGCCCTATGTCCGCAGCTGCTTCCTGCCGGATGAGGAGCTGGACATCATGGATACCTATCGGGAAAAGCGCGCCGCCGCCCTCTACTCCGAGGATGAGCGCAGCGTCCTGCGCCAGTCCCACAACAACACCCAGATCCAGCAGCTCTATGCCGACTATCTGGGCGAGCCCAACTCCCACCGGGCCCACGAGCTGCTCCACACGAGCTATGTCTCCCGCGAGCCCTTCCCCCAGTAAGAAGCGAACCAGCCGGAGGCCCCGCGGGGTCTCCGGCTTCTGCATTTCCGCCGGTTTTCGGTTGCGCGGCGGCGGAAAAACAGGTATAATGAACAAAAACCGACCACGCCTTCCGGTCAGAGAAAGCGAGGAGCCCTTGTATGGATCAGTTCCTGAATTTCAAGCCCGCCAAATGCCGCGACTGCTACCGCTGCCTGCGGGAGTGCCCGGTAAAGGCCATCCGCATCGTGGATCATCAGGCCCGCATCATCCCCGAGCGCTGCGTCCTCTGCGGCAACTGTATGCGTGTCTGCCCGCAGAATGCCAAGACCGTCCACTCCCAGGCAGAGGTGGTGCGCCGTCTGCTGAGCTCTGAGCTGGATGTTATCGCCAGCGTCGCGCCCTCCTTTGTCTCCACCTTCCGACTGGAGAATTTCGGCCAGATGCGCGCCGTGCTGGAGCGTTTCGGCTTTTTCTTCGCGGAGGAAACGGCGGTGGGCGCGGCAGCCGTGACGCAGGAGTACATCCGCCTGATGGAGAGCGGGAAGTATAAGAACCTGATCTCCTCGGCCTGCCCTGCGGTGAACCGCATGATCCAGCTCTACCGGCCGGAGCTGCTGCAATATCTGGCCCCCGTGGATTCCCCCATGGTGGCCCACGCCAAGATCCTGAAGCAGAGCTTCCCCGACGCCAAGGTGGTGTTCATCGGCCCCTGCGTTGCCAAGATGCGCGAGGCGCTGGAGAGCCGCGTGGTGGACGCGGTGCTGACCTTTGAGGATCTGCAGCGCATGATGACCGAGGAGGGGCTGACCTTCCCGGCGGCCGAGCCCGCCGAGCCCCGCGCGGCAGGAGCCAGCGCCCGCAGCTATCCCATTTCCCGCGGCATCATCAAGGCCTTCCCCGAGGGGACGCTGCCCTATCGCCCGCTGTCGGTGCACGGGATCCACAAGTGCATGAACGGCGGACGGTACATCGACCAGCTGGATCATGTGTTCATCGAAATGACCGGCTGCGATTACGGCTGCATCAACGGCCCCTGTTCGCTGCAGCACGAGGATTCCGCCGTTCTCGCGGACGAGCTGGTGCGCCGCTATGCGGAGCAGGCGGAGGAGAGCGGCGTGTCCCTGGACGGGGCGGAGCTCTATCGCCGCTATCCCAAGCTGAAGGAGAAGGGCTGCGAACCGCCGGAGGACAAGCTGCGCGAGATCCTGGCCAAGACCGGCAAGAACCGGCCGGAGGACGAGCTGAACTGCGGCGCCTGCGGCTACGATACCTGCCGGGAAAAGGCCTGGGCGGTGTACAACGGTTTCTCCGACGTGGAGATCTGCGTGCCCTACATGCGGCAGAAGGCGCAGTCCATGTCCGTGGAGGTGGTGCAGCGCATGCCCAACGGTGTCATCGTGCTGAACAACGATTTCGGCATCGAGGAGATCAATCAGCTGGGCTCCCGACTGCTCGGCATCGACTACTATGACTATAAGGGCAAGAATTTCTTTGACCTGTCCGACATCGTGGAGTTCATCGAGGTGCAGTCCACGGGCGAGAATATCTTCAACCGCCGCGTCAAGGTCTCCCGCACCCAGAAGTATGTGGAGATCTCCATCATCTGGATGAAGGAGCGCAACCGTCTGCTGGGCGTGATGAAGGACGTGACGGAGGAGGAGACCTATAACGAAAAGCTGCGGGCCGTGCGCGAACAGACCTTTGCCGTCACCGACCGCGTGGTGAAAAACCAGATGCAGATCGCCCAGCAGATCGCCTCGCTCCTGGGCGAGACGGCGGCGGAGACCAAGGTGGCTCTGCTGAAGCTGAAGGAGATCCTGCAGAGCGAGCAGTAAGGGGGGAGCGCCATGTCCTTTATCGATTGCGGCTATGCCACCATGAACCATGACGGCGAGGAGCTCTGCGGCGACCAGGTGCAGGTGATCCCCTCCGGGGAGGATCGCATCCTGGTGCTGGCCGACGGCATGGGCAGCGGCGTGAAGGCCAACATCCTCTCCACCATGACGGCCCGCATCCTCACCACCATGATCGCCCAGGGTGCCCGGATGACCGAGTGCGTGGAGACCATCATGGAGGCGCTGCCCGTCTGCCGGGAGCGGGAGATGAACTACTGTACCTTCACCCTGGTCTATACCCGGCCGGACGGCTCCGGCGTCCTGTTTGAATACGACAATCCCCAGGCCATCCTTTACCGGAATGGCCGGTGCCTGGATTTCGAGTGCGAGGAGCTCCGCATCGAGGACAAGACCGTCCGCCGCGCGGAGTTCCAGCTGGACGAGGGGGACTCCATCATCGTCATGAGCGACGGTGTCCTTTTTGCGGGTCCGAACGAGACCATGAATTACGACTGGCAGCGCCCCCAGATCATGCGCTATCTGGAGCGGGTGCTGCGGCCGGAGCTGAGTGCGTCGGCTGCCGCGGCCCTGCTGGCCGGGGCCTGCCTGGATCTCTACTGCGGGCATCCCTCCGACGATACCACGGCGGCGGTGATCTCTCTGAAGCGGCCGGAATCCGTGTCCGTTATGATCGGCCCGCCGGTGGACCGCGCCCGGGAAAAGGAGCATGTGCGCCATTTTCTGGAGGTGGGGGATCGTCACGCGGTCTGCGGCGGTACCACGGCAGAGATCGTGGCGGAGTATCTGGGCGAGGAGCTGGAGCTGCTGCCCATGACGGGCTTCCGCACGGTGCCGCCCTATTCCCGGCTGAAGGGCATAGAGCTGGTGACGGAGGGCGCGCTGACGCTGAACTACCTGCTGGAGCTGTCGCAGCGGCATCTGGATCCCTATGCCCTGGGCGTCAAGCGCTACAACGGCGACAACGGCGCGGAGAAGCTGGCGCAGCTGCTCTTCGAGGAGGCCACGGAGATCACCCTCTTCATCGGCAAGACCGTGAACAATGCCCACGCCGGCACCGTGGCCGACTCCGGCCGCAAGCGGAAGACCGTGGAGGAGCTGGGCCGCAATCTGCGGCGCATGGGCAAGACCGTGGTGGAGATCTATCACTGAGCGCCGCTTTTTCGGGGCAATAGTGACAAAAGAGTTACAGAATCCGGCGTTTCGGCGGATTTTGTTGCTGTTTTGTGGTGGAAGGGCGGTCAGCCCCATGCTATACTGAAGAAAAAAATGACCAAGAGGGGAGGCCCTTATGAAAAAATGGAACAGTCTGCTGCTGACGGCGGCGCTGCTGCTGCTCAGTGCCTGCGGCGGCTCAGCTCCGGCAGAGATGGCGAACGCGGTGAATCCCCTGCGGACGGTGACGGAGGAGCAGCTCTTCGCGGAGCTGGGCATCCGCTTCACCCTGCCTGCGGAGGCGGAGGAGGCGCAGTATACCATCATCAGCGGCGAGGGGCAGCCTCTTGGACAGGCCACGTTCCTTTTGGCGGGGGTGGAGTGCTGCTGCCGCGTGCAGTCGGCGGATATCCCGGAAAAGACCCTGCCGGACATCTCCGGCATGTATTACAGCTGGGAGCGGACGGCCACGGCCATGGTGGGATACAATGACGCGGTCCTGAACTGGATCGAGGGGCAGCAGGGCGTGATCCGCTGGTACGATTTCGCCCCGGGCCTTGTATACAGTGTGTCGGTCTCTGCCGATGCCACGAAGGACGGCCTGGTGCAGCTGGCCGAGCAGGTATACAGCCCCGTGCAGGGCGAGGCCGGGGAAGGAGCGGCAGAGGACGCGGTGGAGGCTCCGGCGGAGCTGACCAATCTGCTGGCCTCGATCTCGCAGAAATATCAGTTCGGCGTCATGGGCTCCTCGCTGCGGGCCGTGCGCTATGCCGCCATGCTCATGGACTGGTTCACGGCGAATCCCGTGAGCGAGGCGGAGATCAGCGCTGCGGTGCTGGACTGCATCAGCACGCTGGACACCCCGGATCTGGAGGATCTGCCCGCCAAGCTGGAGCTGGTGCACAATGCGGCGCACGATCTCTTCGGCGAGGCGCGGGACAGCTGGCTGGACGACTGCGGCTACGAGGCGCAGTTCGACCACTGGGACGAGGCGCAGATGGAGCGCTATTTCGACATGATCTGGGAGATCGTGGGCCGCAATGAGTGAGCCCGCCCCCGGAACAGCGGTAAAACAGAAAAAACTCCCGGAAAGCGACGGCTTTCCGGGAGTTTTTCACATTTTTTGTGCTACCATCAATCGCCGGGACGATCCGTTTCCTTCAGCTCGCGGGCAGAGGGATGGGACTGATAGAGCTGCGCCAGATTGTGGGCGATGTCCGCCACCATGGACAGCACCTCCACCTTGCCCTTGTCCAGATGCTTCACATAGGCGCGGTACGCCCCCTGGATCATGAAGCTCAACAGGATGTCCACATAGAGGTTCCCGGCCATCTGGGGATTCTCCTCATAGTAATGGGCCTTGACCCCGGCCTCCAGCTTGTCGGGCAGAACGGCCTCGCGCCCGTTGGAGAACACGATGTCCAGCTCCTGCCGCTGGGGCTCGCAGGCGTCGATGAGCTTGCGCACAAAGTCGCTGGGATCGTCCAGCACCGGGTCGCTGGGCTTCAATTTATTGAGACTTTCGGCCAATATCTCGTTCTCGATCTGGTCGGACAGGTCGTAAATGTCCCGGTAATGGAGGTAAAAGGTGGCCTTGTTGATCTGGGCCAGCTCTGCCAGCTCCTTCACCGTGATCTTCTCCAGCGGTTTTTTGGCCCGCAGGGTCAGAAACGCGCTGCGGATGCTGGCACGGGTGCGTTTGGTTCTGAGATCGCTCATAAGCTTTCCTCCTGATTGACGGCTGCGTGATATCGTTGCGTTTTCGACGGAAAACGCGGAATGCATATGGAAAATACGCGTCACTGTTCTTATAATCAATTATAGATGAAAAAACAACGGTTGTCAATTATTATTTACCTGTCGCATATTGTTGGACAGGGAGGAGGCTGTATGGGATCCTGGCGCGCGGCGCTGTATCTGGCGGCGCTGGCGCTGCTGTCTCATGTGGTGGGCGAGCGTCTGCCCCGCCGCTGGTTCGACCCGGCGCGCCGGCCCTTCGCCCCGTTTTCCTGGGAAAAGGAGGGGCGGTTTTATGAAAAGCTGGGGATCCGCTTCTGGAAGGATCGTCTGCCGGACATGAGCCGTCTGGATCCGCGGATGCAGCGCAAGCAGCTGCGCGCCGTGCGAAGCCTCGAGGAGCTGGAGCGGCTGCTGCGGGAGACCTGCGTGGCGGAGACGGTGCACTGGGCGCTGATCCTGCTGTCGCCGCCGCTGCTGTGGCTCTGGCCGGGGATAGGCGGTGTCATCGCGCTGCTCCTGGACGTGCTCCTCGGCAACCTGCCCTATATCCTCATCCAGCGATACAACCGGCCGCGTCTCGCGGCCCTGCTCCATCGGCGCAGCCGCCGGGAAAGGAACGAGTTTCATG
>CAYPWQ010000055.1:0-5923 GCA_964414495.1 uncultured Oscillospiraceae bacterium | reverse complement strand
TGGTGGTCAGCAGCGTCACCACCTGATACTGGATGGTCTGCACGCCGCGGCGGATCTCCTCCCGCAGACGCTTTTCCGTGATCTCCGTGATGCGCTCGTCGCTGACGGATGCGCCCGCAAGGCGCATCTCCTCCTCCACGCCGGCGCGGATCTTTTTCCGGCTCACGTCCACGAAGGGGGCCAGATGGGTCAGAGAGATGCTCTGCCCGCCATACTGGTTGCTGGCCACCTGGGCAATGATCTGGGTGGCGATGTTGCAGGCGGTGGAGAAGCTGTGGGGCCGCTCGATGAGGGTGCCGGTGATGACGGTGCCGTTCTGGAGCATATCCTCCAGATTCACCAGGTCGCAGTTGTGCATATGCTGGGCGTAATAGTCGGCGTCGTGGAAGTGGATGATGCCCGCCTCATGAGCCTCCACGATCTCGCGGGGCAGCAGGATGCGGTCGGTGATGTCGCGGCTGACCTCGCCCGCCATGTAGTCGCGCTGGGTGGAGTTCACCACGGGGTTCTTGTTGGAGTTCTCCTGCTTGGCCTCCTCGTTGTTGCACTCGATGAGACTGAGGATCTTGTCGTCGGTGGTGTTGCTCTGGCGCACGAGAGAGCGGGTATAGCGATAGGTGATGTACTTCTTCGCCACGTCATAGGCGCCGTGAGCCATGATCTGCGTCTCCACCAGATCCTGGATCTCCTCCACCGAGGGGGAGCGGCCCAGCTTTTCGCACTGCAGCTCCACGCTCTCCGCGATGCGGCGGATCTGCACCGGCGTCATGCGCTCCGCCTCCTCCACCACGGCGTTGGCCTTGGTGATGGCGGAAATGATCTTTGTGATGTCAAACGGCATCTCCGAGCCGTTTCGCTTGATGATCTTCATATGGCGTTCCTCCCGTTTTCCTTTTCTCTATTCTTCCGGGTCATGCCCCGATATCTTGTCGTAAAGTTGAAAGAGAGGACACAATATCTTGTGTCCTCTCTTACGATAGCAAACCAGATACAGAAAGTCAAGTTGCAATAGTCACACTACCCCCACTTTTTCTGCCGCCGCTCACACCAGCAGCGTCTCCGCAAAGACCAGCAGCGCCGCGAGCAGTGCCGCGTTCGCCGCCGTGAAGCGCCCGAGAAAGCGCGCCGCGCTGCCGCCTGGCTCCTTCGCATAGAGCCGCAGGGCGATGAGACTGGCAAGGCTCGCCACCGGCGTGCCCAGGCCGCCGATGTCCACGCCCAGCAGCAAGGCCCGGGCATTTTCCGTGAAGCCGGACAGCAGCACCGCCGCCGGGACGTTGCTGATGACCTGGCTCACCGCCGCCGAGAGCCAGAGCTCCCGGCCGTCCAGCAGTCCCTTCAGCACCGCGCTCACCGCCTCCACCCGGCCCAGATTGCCCGAGAAGACGAAGAAGCACACGAAGGTCAGCAGCAGCAGGAAATCCGCCTCCTTCAGTCCCTTCCGGTCAAACACCGCCAGGATCACCAGCACCGCCCCCAGCAGCCACTGCCAGGGCAGCAGACGGAACACCGTTGCCAGCGACAGGGCAAACAGCAGGATCGACAGCAGCAGAGGCCGCCGCGCAAGCGTTGCCTGCGCCGTCCGGGGCGCTGTGACCGGGCGCTTCGGCGTGGTGAGGCAGAGCAGCGCCGTCAGCAGCACCGCGCTGGCAAGCGTAGCCGGAACAGTGGCGGAGAAGAACGCCCCCGCGCTCATATTATAATAGGAATAGAGATACAAATTTTGTGGGTTTCCCACCGGTGTCAGCATACTGCCCAGATTGGCCGCCAGGGTCTGCATCACCACCACGCCGCAGAGCAGCTCCTCCGCCCCCGCCATGCGCAGCGCCAGCGCCGCAAAGGGCACAAAGGTCAGCAGCGCCACGTCGTTGGTCAGCAGCATGGAGGAGAAAAAGCACAGCGCCGTGAGCCCCAGCGCCAAGTCGCGGCTGTCTGCCGCGAGGGCGCAGAGCCCGCCCGCCGCCGCGTCCAGCGCGCCGCTTTTCCGCAGCTGCGACACGGACACCATCAGCGCATACAGCAGCGTCAGCGTGCGAAGATCAAGATAGCCAATATATTCCACAGATGGCGGCACGGCAAGGCAGCTGAGCAGCGCCGCGGCCGCAGCCGCGCACAGCACCGGCTCCCGCCGGACAAAGGCAATGGCCCGCTTCATGGATATCCCCTCCCTTTCTGGTCACGGCTTCCATTGTAACCGCATCCGCGCCGCCCCGCAAGGGTCACTTTTTTCGTCCAAAGTGGGCCGGTTTGTCCTTTTTCGCATACCGCCAATGAAAAGTTCACATAAGTTAAAAAATAGACATAAAAAGTTTGCATATAACTGTTGATTTGTTGTAAAATTTCTGTTAATATCCATTGCGGCTTGATAAATTGCTTCACAAGCAATCGAAAAAAGAAACCATTTATTAAAAGAAAGGGAAATCACTATGGAAATGATCATGAAGATCAACTCCACGATCAACGGCATCGTGTGGGGCGCGCCCGCACTGATCCTGATCGTGGGCACGGGCCTTTTCATGTCCGTGCGTCTGGGCTTCCCCCAGTTCCGCAAGTTCGGCTATGTCATGAAGAACACGGTCGGCAAGATCTTCCAGAAGGCCGAGCGCAAGGAAGGTGCCGTCACCCCCTTCCAGGCCATGTGCACGGCTCTCGCCGGCACCGTCGGTACCGGCAACATCGCTGGTGTCTGCGGCGCCATTGCCATCGGCGGCCCCGGCGCCGTGTTCTGGATGTGGATCTCCGCCCTCCTCGGCATGGCCACCAAGTTCTCTGAGATCACCCTCGCCGTGAAGTACCGTGAGCGCAACTCCAAGGGCGAGTGGGTCGGCGGCCCCATGTACTATATCAAGAACGGCCTCGGCAAGAAGTGGGCCTGGCTGGGCACCATCTTCGCCGTGCTGACCGCTGTCTGCGCCCTTGGCACCGGCAACGCCATCCAGTCCAACACCATCGCCTCCTCCATCATCGAGGCGCTGCATTCCTTCAACCTGGAGTTCAATGAGCAGACCGCCGCTCTCATCATCGGCGTGATCCTGGCTGTGCTCACCGCCATCGTGTACTTCGGCGGCGTGCAGCGCATCGGCCAGGTCTGCGAGCTGCTGATCCCCGCCATGGCCCTGTTCTTCATCATCGCCGGCATCGGCGTGGTGGTCCTGCGCTTCGATCAGGTCCCCTCTGTCTTTGCCGCCATCTTCAAGGGCGCGTTCAATCCCGGCGCTGTCTGCGGCGGTCTCGCCGGCACGACCATGATGACCGCTCTGCAGAAGGGCGTTGCCCGCGGCGTGTTCTCCAACGAGGCCGGTCTCGGTACCGCCCCCATCGCCCATGCCGCTGCTGACGTGGAGCATCCCGTCGCTCAGGGTATCTACGGCATCTTCGAGGTGTTCTGCGACACCATCGTCATCTGCACCCTCACCGCGCTGATCGTCCTCTGCGGCAATGGCGTCGAGGGCATCGAGTACGGCGTGGCCGCCAACCAGACTCTGACCACCGCCGGCTTCTGCTCCGTCTATCCCACGCAGGTCGCCACCACCGCCATGGCCGTGGCCCTGTCCCTGTTCGCCTTCTCCACCATCCTCGGCTGGGGCGTGTACGGCGGCCGCACCGCTGAGTATGCCTTCGGCGAGAAGGCTGCCACTCCCTACAAGATCATCTACTGCCTGATGGTCGTGGCGGGCGCCGTCATCGATCTGGGCCTGGTCTGGGACATCTCCGACACCCTGAACGGCCTGATGTCCATCCCCAACCTCACCGGCGTGCTGCTGCTCTCCCCCGTCACGGTGAAGCTGGCCAAGGAGTATTTCGCCGCCAACAGCAAGAAGTAATTCCCTTTCCCGTCTCTTGTGCGCCTCCGCAGGAAACTGCGGAGGCGCGTTTTTTTCTTCCCGCCGCCGCGGCAGTTATACAAAGCAACAGGCCCGGACGCCGCAGCGTCCGGGCCTGTCTCCGTATTGTTCAGCAATAGTGGTCGCGCCTGGGATCGATGTTCCGGGGCAGTTCCACAAAGCCCTGATTGTCGATCCCGCTCTCCTCCGTGGCGGCGCGCACCGCCTCCACATCCCCCTTCTCCACGATCAGCGACATGCCGCAGCAGGCGCTGGCCGCCCGGGGCACCGGGCAGATCCGCACCCGCAGCTGCCGCTGCCGGAGATAGCTGTACAGCTGCATGCCCTCGGTATGGTTGTGAAAGAGGATGTAAAAGTCTGTGACCTGCGCCTCAGCCATGGCTTAGCCCAGCATTTCGATGAAGGCGCCGATGCGGGTGCGCAGCTGCTCGCTGTCGCCGTCGTCATAGTCGGTCTCGATGCCGAGAACGGGGATGCCGGCTTCCTTCAGCGCGTTCTCCACCTGATAGCCCTCGGTGTCATACAGGCAGCAGAACTTCAGGTTCACATCGATAACGCCGTCCACATGATACTCCTTGGCGAGACGGATGATGTCCTCGGTGCGGGCGGTGTTGGGGGTGAAGCAGGCGCAGTTGTTCTTCATGTAGCGGCGGCTCAGAGCCATGAACTGCTCGTCCAGCGTGGTGCCGCTCTCGTCCACCAGATTCTCGAAGTAGCGGGTACCGGTGCACATCTCCTCGCACACCACGGCGCCGCCGCTGGTCTCGATGATGTGATGCAGCTTCCAGTTGGGAATGGCCATGGGGGTGCCGGTGAGCATGATGCGCTTGGTGCCCTGCTTGAACACGCTGATGCCCTTGCGGTTGCGCTCCTCCAGCTCGTCGGCCAGCTTGTTGCTCATCTCGGCGCAGCGGACGGGATCGTCGAAGAAGGCGATCTGGGTCACCAGCAGAGCGTCCACGCCGCTGATGGGAATGTTGTCGGGATTCTTGCGGGCCTCGAACACGCGGGCAAGGGCCTTACGCTTGTTGTTGATGATGCGGATGGCCTCGGCCAGCTTGTCCACGGTGATCTCGTTGCCGGTGAACTCCTCCACCTTCCTGGCAAAGGCGGCGATCTCATCCTTCCACTTGACGATGTCGCACTCGCGCTTCATCTGGGGGATGTCCATGACGTACATGGGAACGTCCTTGCCCAGGATCTCATAGGCCTTCTTCTTGCCGTCGCAGGTGGTCTCGCCCACGTACATGTCGGCAATGCGGAAGAAGGGGCAGGTGCGGCCCAGGCGTGCACCGACGGAGGCCTTGATCAGGGGGCAGGTCGCCTTGGGCAGCACAGCCTCGCCTGCGGGCACCCAGAACTGAGAGCCGCCGCAAAGACCCGTGACGATGCCGTTCGCCGCCACCACCACTTCGTCAGGAACGAACACGCAGAAGGTGCCAAAGACCTTCTGGCCGTTTTTCTGAGCCTCGATCAGCTCAGCGGGGCGGATGCCATGAATGTCGGAAACCACGAAATCCCAGAAGGCCATGCCCTCGGGGCGGTTCTCCATGGAAAGGAACACATCGCTGAAGGCAACGGGGAGCGCAGCGCAAAGACCGTCGTGGGTGTCCACGTCCATCCCCAGTTCCTTCCACATCTCTCTGCGGTCAGCCATAATTGTATTCTCCTTTACATCTGTCTTTTTTCGGACGCTCGTCCTGCTTTCTAATATAAGTTCTCGAATCACTTTCGTCAATCTTCACCAGTCTGACATCGCGATTTTTCATGAAAGCTGTTTATTTTCGATAATAAAAACGGGCCGCTCCCGCAGGAGCAGCCCGTTTTCCTTCTTCTGTCCGGCTCAGAGCCGGGGAAACTCCCGCCGCACGGCGGGGATACGCTTCAGCGCCGTTGCCAGCACCGTGGAGGCCGCAAGGCCGAGGGCTCCCTGCACCAGATTGCCTGGAATGTTGGCCGCCGCCCCTGCCGCGCTTTGCAGCAGCAGTGCGTCATAAAGCCAGTAGCCCCCAGTCATGAGCAGCTCCGCCGCCGCGCCCGCGATGAGCAGAGCCGCATGGCTGCGCCGCAGCGCGCCA
>CAYPWQ010000054.1:0-5951 GCA_964414495.1 uncultured Oscillospiraceae bacterium | reverse complement strand
CCACGTCATGTACCCCTCCACCAGCGTCTATCCCGAGGAGGCGGCCACCCTCTAGATGGACACTGTGCAGAGCGCGGGCATCGACTCCGCCCTCCGCTACACCCGCTTTGGGGTGGGCGCCGGCGCGGAGGTGGTGGTGACGGAGCGTCTGCTGACCCACGGGACGCAGGAGGCCATCAGCGACATGGACATCCTGCTGCAGGGCGAGGACAGCAAGGGCCGCGTCATCTCCCGCAGCGTTGCCAAGGAGCAGTCTCATCAGGCCTTCCACCCCTGTATGACCGGCGAGAGCCGCTGCTTCGGCCACGTGCAGTGCGACTCCATCATCATGGATGAGGCGCGGATCAGCTCCACGCCGGAGATCGTGGCCAACTCCACCGAGGCGCAGCTGATCCACGAGGCCGCCATCGGCAAGATCGCGGGCGACCAGCTGCTGAAGCTGCAGACCCTGGGTCTCACTGAGGAGGAGGCGGAGGACCGCATCCTGAAGGGCTTTTTGGCGTAATTCCCGCCAAACGCAAGCGTTTGCGGCAGATAAGAATACAAAAAGGTCTCCGCCCATGGGCGGAGACCTTTTTTATGTCTTTGGGGTTTTGCTTATTCCTGCGTTTCCGGCGCTTCCTGAAGCGCGCCGCAGCTGGCGCAGTACTTGCCCGTGACCTCGGCGCCGCAGGAGGAGCAGTACTTCTTCGCGGGCTCCTCCTCCACGATGATCTCCACCTCGACTTCGTCACGCTGGGCCTGCAGCTCGATGATGCGGGCCTTGGATGCGTTGATGGCATCCACCAGGTCCTTCACCTCGGCCGGGATCTCGCCCTGATACTCAGAGACGAACCACTCGCCCACGGCGCGATAGTTCTTTTCGATGCTGCGCTGCTCCGCCGCGATCTGCACGTTGTTCTTTGCGACCTCGGCCACTTCCCTGGCCTTCTCGCCGGCGACAGCCGCCGCTTCCTTGGCCTTTTCGCTCCAATTATTCAGAAAATCCAGAGGCATGGTATATTCTCCTTTCAAAATCGGCCTGAGCCGTTTGATCCTTTTTGCATGGTATGATGATAGCACAAGTGCGCTGTCATTGTGTGACAGATTTGTAAATCTTCGCCGCGGGCGCGGCATTTTTTATCCTTTCCCGGCGCTCACTCCGCCCAGCCCTGGGCCCGGGCCACCGCCTGCTTCCAGCGGGCATACTGCGCCTCGCACTCCGCCTGCGGACGCTCCGGCAGGAACACATGCTGGCTGCGGCGCACGGCGCGGATCTCGTCCAGATCCTGCCACAGACCCGCCGCGAGCCCCGCAAGAGCTGCCGCGCCAAAGGCGGTGGTCTCCACCATGTGGGGCCGATCCACCGGGATGCGCAGCAGGTCGGCCTGGGTCTGCATCATCAGGTCGCTGACGCTGGCGCCGCCGTCCACCCGCAGGGCACGGATCTTCACGTCGGCGTCCTGCCGCATGGCGTTCATGAGATCCGCCACCTGAAAGGCGATGCCCTCGAGGGCGGCGCGGGCGATGTGCGCCTTGTTCACGCCGCGGGTCAGGCCCACGATAGCCCCCCGGGCATACATATCCCAGTAGGGCGCGCCGAGGCCGGTGAAGGCGGGCACCAGGAACACGCCCGCGCTGTCCTTCACGCTCTCGGCCAGACGGTCGCACTCCGGCGCGCTCTGGATCAGGCCCAGCTCGTCCCGCAGCCACTGGATGGTGCTGCCGCCGTTAAAAACGCTGCCCTCCAGCGCATAGGTTGTCTTTCCGCCGAGGCTCCAGGCGACGGTGGTCACAAGGCCGCTGCGGGAGCGCACCGGCTCCGCCCCCACGTTCATCAGCGTGAAGCAGCCGGTGCCGTAAGTATTCTTGGCATCGCCCACCTCGAAGCACCCCTGCCCGAAGAGAGCCGCCTGCTGGTCGCCCGCCGCGCCGCAGACCGGGATGCCCGCCAATCCCTCCAGCCCCGGAATGCCGGGAGCCACCGCGCCGTACTGTCCGGAATTGGACACCGGCTCCGGCAGCAGACACAGCGGGATGCGCAGGAGGCGGCAGAGCTCCTCGTCCCAGGTCATGGTGTGGATATTGAAGAGCATGGTGCGGCTGGCATTGGACACGTCGGTGACGTGGGCTTTGCCGCCGGTGAGCTTCCAGATGAGCCAGGTCTCCACCGTGCCGAACAGCAGCTCGCCCCGCTCCGCCCGGGCGCGGAGGCCGGGGATATTCTCCAGCATCCAGTGGATCTTTGTGGCGGAAAAATAGGCATCGATGAGCAGACCCGTTTTCGCCGTGATGGCCTCCGCCCAGCCCTCGGCCTTCAGCCGGTCGCAGATGGCAGCGGTGCGGCGGCACTGCCAGACTATGGCGTTGCCCACGGGACGGCCCGTATCCTTTTCCCAGAGGATGGTGGTCTCGCGCTGGTTGGTGATGCCGATGCCGAGGATGCGCTTGGGGTCCACATGGGACTGATCCACCGCCTCCGCCGCAGCGCGGACGGTGGTCTCCCAGATCTCCAGGGGATCATGCTCCACCCATCCGCTCTGGGGATAGATCTGGCGGAAGGGGAACTGCCCCTTGGAGACGATGCCGCCCTCGCGGTCGAAGAGGATGGCGCGGGAGGTGGTGGTACCCTGATCCAGAGCAAGAATGTAGTGATCCATCATAAGCCCCCTATCTTTTTTTCGCGGTATGTGCTATGATAAAAAGCACAAAACCGAATACGGACTGTATTTTTCCCTTATTGTATCACAGGAAGGAGACAATTACCATGGTCAGTTTCAGTGAATTTCACTTCCCCTCTCACGACGGCAAGACTGCCATCCGCGCGGTAGAGTGGCGGCCCGAGGGCGAGATCCGCGCCGTGGTGCAGATCGCCCACGGTGTGGCCGAGCACATCGACCGCTACGATGCCTTTGCGGATTTCCTCTGCCGTCACGGTATCGCCGTCATCGGCAACGACCATCTGGGACACGGCGGCTCTGTTGCCGAGGGCGCGGCCCGGGTCTGGTTCAGCGAGGAAAACGGCTGGCAGCATGTGGTGGACGACATGCACAGTCTGCGTCTCGAGGGCGGCAAACGCTTCCCCGGCATCCCCTACTTCCTTATGGGGCACAGCATGGGCTCCTTCCTGACCCGCACCTATCTCATCCGCTATCCCGGCTCCGTCCGGGGCGAGATCATCATGGGCACGGGCCATCAGGCCGCCGCTCTTGCCAAGGCAGGCCGGGTGCTGGCCAAGCTGGAGGCAAAACGCGTGGGCTGGGACGGCTTCAGCCCCCTGATCGAAGCCATGGCCTTCGGCGCGTACAACAAGCCCTTCGCCCCCAACCGCACCACTCATGACTGGCTCAGCGCCAACGAGGAGAATGTGGATCGCTATCTGGCCGATCCCCTCTGCGGCGGACAGGCCACGGTGGGCCTGTTCTATGACATGCTGGGCGGCATCCTGCTGATCCGCGACCCGAAGAATCTGAAGAAGATGGACGTGCGCAAGCCCGCCCTCTTCATCTCCGGCTGGGACGATCCCGTGGGCGAAAAGGGCAAGGGCGTCATCGCCGCCTGCAACAGCTTCCGCGACGCGGGCGTGACGGATCTGACGCTGCAGCTCTATCCCGGCATGCGGCACGAGATCCTGAACGAGCGGGACAACCAGCAGGTCTATGAGTTCATCCTGGACTGGCTCAACAAGCGTATCTGAGCCCTCGGTCAAGAAAGAAAAGAGGTTCCCCGGCCACCGGCCGGGGAACCTTTCTGCTTATTCTGCATTCTGCATGGAACGGCACGTCTCACAGCTCCCGCAGGGCCCGGGGATGCAGGCGTTCGATGTCGCCGCAGCGCAGCAGCAGGACGCGCGACCAGTACCAGTCCGCCGCGAGGATCAGCCACACCCCAAGAGTCACGCCCGGCGGTATGGCGGCGATGAGCGGCATCAGGCGCGGCGCGATGCCCACGACGGCGAGAGGCATCAGCATCGTCCAGGCGAGGGCAAAGGGCAGGCACACCCGCCCGCGCAGGTTCAGCGGCTGATGGCGGTAATCCCAGTAGCGGACGCGGAAAAACCGCTCATAATAGAGATGCATCCCGTACTCCACCGCGCAGGGGAGCAGCACCGACGCCGTGAGCAGCAGCCACGGCTGCACCAGCCAGCCTTCCGGCAGGGCCAGCACCGCCGTCACCGCAAAGCCATAGACCGGGCAGAGGGGCAGGAAGAGGAAGCATTTGCGGTTGCGCTTCGCCGCATGGGTCAGGACAGCGTAGGCTTTTTCCAGCAGATAGCCGAAAAAGCTGAAGCAGAGCCACATCCAGAACCAGTATGCCACGCCGTCCCCTCCTTTTTCCTCAGTCTGCCCGGAGGGGCAGCAGACTATGCAGCGGGATCGCCGCAGGCGGGGCTTGCACAGGCTGCCGACTCCGTGCTACAATGGAGAAAATGCAGCAGATCCCGCGGCCGCGGGATCGGACAGGAGGATGCGGCTATGGATACCTGGGAAGCTCTGCGGGAGGAATGCCTGCACTGTCAGAAATGCGCGCTTGCGGAAACGCGGAAAAACGTGGTCTTCGGCGACGGCAGCGAAACGGCGGAGGTGCTGTTCATCGGCGAGGGCCCCGGTGCCAACGAGGACGAGCAGGGCCTGCCCTTCGTGGGACGGGCGGGCAAGCTGCTGGACGACATGCTGGAAATGATCCATCTCGACCGCAGCAAGGTCTACATCGCCAACACCGTCAAGTGCCGCCCGCCGGAAAATCGCGACCCCATGAACGTGGAAAAGGACGCCTGCAAGGGCTATCTCCGCCGCCAGACCGCCCTGCTGCGGCCCAAGATCATCGTCTGCCTCGGCCGCATCGCCGCCATGGAGATCATCAAGGAGGATTTCAAGATCACCCAGGAACACGGGCAGTGGTTCGAACGGGCCGGGGTGCAGATGATGGCGCTGTATCATCCGGCGGCACTGCTGCGGGATCCCCGCCGCCGCCCGGAGACCTTTGACGATCTGAAAAACCTTCAGGCCAAGATCCGGGAGATCTGCACCCATACGGAGTGCTGATTCCGTCCCAAAAACGCAGAAAAGCGCCCCGGCAGCCGCCGGGGCGCTGATTTTTTTACTTCAGATAGCGGTACGTCAGCAGCACGCGGGCATTGGAGGAGGTGCTGTTTTCCAGCGTGCAGGGGCGATCCGCGTGGAAGCGCAGCCCGTCCCACTGCTCGAGACGATAGCTCTCCTCCCCCGTCGCCACCGTCATGGCACCGCTGCTGACCAGCAGCAGATAGCCCACCGTCCCCGGCTTTTCCGGCGGCAGCTCGTAGCGCCCGCCGATGAACACGTCGATCCGGCTCTGCTCCATGCCGCAGAAGGCATCGTAGGGCACCGTGATATGGCTCTGTACCTTGCCGCCGCTCATGCGCTGCGCGATATTGTCCAGGCCCCGATACAGCCGATCCTCCGTCTCCGGCTCGTGCCGCAGCAGCTCCTCCATGGGGACGCGCAGCGCCGTGGCGATCTTATACAGCAGCGCGGCGGAGGGGTTGGCCTCGCCCCGCTCGATCTGCCCCAGCATGCTGCGGGAAACGCCGGCGGCCTCGGCCGTGCGCTCGATGCTCATTTTCTGGGTCTTGCGGATGCGCTTGCAATTTTCGGCGATGACGAGATTGATGTCCATAGTGCTTACCTGCCCATTATATTGTCCTTTTTTGTCGCTAACTGCCATTATGGTAGCGTTTCCGCGGCATTTTGTCAAGTTCTTTACACCGATCGGCGGGCAAAAAAGGGAGGGCGCAGTCTCTGCGCCCTCTCTTCCCTGTTCATTTCATTACACGCGCTTCCACTTGGCGCCGCCGGGGATGTCGGTGAGCTCCACACCCTGCGCCTTCAGCTCGTCGCGGATGCGGTCGGCCTCGGCAAAGTTCTTGGCCTTCTTGGCGTCGGCGCGGGCGCGGATCAGCGCCTCCACCTCGGCGTTCTCCTCGCCGTCCT
>CAYPWQ010000053.1:3765-6325 GCA_964414495.1 uncultured Oscillospiraceae bacterium | reverse complement strand
AATCCAGCATGGCGAAGCTGAACCGCTGCCACGGTGCCAACGTTGTCTGTGACGGGTCACCCTCGCGGATGCGCATGGTGCGGCGGATCTCCTTGGGGATCACCACCCGCCCGAGATCGTCGATACGGCGCACAATGCCGGTTGCTTTCATCATGCAAAACTCCTTCATTTCTCTGGAACTGCTCTTAGTCTTTGGAAATGCCGCCAATTTATCCGGCGGCAGCGCTGGAAGTTTTTGCAGGAAAACACGGGCACGCTTCGCGGCGGAAACAGGAAAGCCACGGTGATCGCTCACCGTGGCTTTTACTGTGGTTTTCAATTATTACTTCTGCTCCAGCTGTTTCTTGCACTCTGCAAGCTCAGCCTCCAGCATTTCGATGCGCGCCGCCTTTTCCAGGCAACGATCTGCCCACTTATCTGCTTCCGTAAAGAGCTCCCCTCTGTCTTGGAACAGACCCACATCTGTTACGTCCACCGTCTCCTTAGCTCCGCTCAGGAGTGTAAAGTGGACAGACTTCCTGTCTTCGTTCAACTCAACCAACAGATACTTGGCGCCATCGAAAACGCCATCACTCAGTTCCAGCTCGCCAATCAACTTCTTGTTCATTCTGTTCTCCTTTCCTGATCCATGATCCGAAAAATCCGACAGCCCGCAGCAATGGGTCTTTCAGTATAGCGAAAAGCTCACGGCCTGTCAAGAAAATCTTTCCTTTTTCTCCCTTGCCCAACAGACGGCACAGCGGGAGACGGCAACCGTCTCCCGCCGCCAGCGCCGCCTTACGCCGCTCACTTGTCCTCCTTTGCCGCATAAGCGGTCATGTCGCAGTAGCCCATCCCCGCCAGTGCCTCGATCATGGCATCCGCGTCGCCCCGGCAGACAGGGCACACCAGATACGCCGCGCCGCTGGCCGCGTAAAGGCCCAGCGTCTGCTCCTCCGGGTCGTAAATGGCCTCCTCCGCCTCGAATGCGATAAAGGTCTGATCCTCCATATCCCGCAGCAATGCTCTCATTCTGGTCTCTCCTTTCATCCGTTCAGCAGCTCTTCCAGCTCTTCGATCTTGTCCTCCAGCTCCTCGCAGCGCTCCTCCCACTCATCGTAGGACTCATTCTCCAGGTCGTCCGGCTCCTCCGCGTCCAGCTCGTCCCGCCTGCGGCGCAGCTCTTCAAGATGCACCTCCCGCTCGGCACGGCCCATGTCCTCGAAATCGTCGTCCTCCATCTCGAACCCGAACTGGACCTTGTCGCTCTCCAGCTCTGACAACGCGCCCAGCAGAGCCGCCAGTCCCAAAGCCTCCTCGCCGATGCTGACCCGGCCGTCGCGGTCAAAGTCGAACAGTCCGCCGCTCTTTCTCATGCTGCATCCCTCCTGTTTCGCTTTTTGTGGGTCTCTGCTGAAAGCATAACAGGCCCGCTGTCCCAAAATCCGGACAGCAAGCGGTGAAAACAGAAAAAACATCCCGGCAGCCATGCCGCCGGGACGGGATGTATTCTTTTGCGGGGTACGGGAGAAATCAACTTGATTCGGCCTTGGTATTCGCAGCCTCCGGCTGCTGCACCATCTCAGATAACACCACTCTCAAGGCAAAACGTTACTTTACAATTCATCTTTATATTCATTTATCTCAACCATAGCGTTCGCCTCTTATTCCCGCTTGTATATTCAACCGCCTGTCTCGCGCTTTCAATAGTTTGAGAAATCGATGGTTTCATCATCGAATCCAAGTTCTTCCAATGTATAGCTCCAAGTCTCAAAGTCGCCGCCAAACAGCTCATTGACCGCCATATAACATAAGCATAGTTTTAGACCTCTACGAAATTACACTACTCTCAAACTTCCCAGCCCATCATCTCCGCATAGCAGGTGTTTTAGACCTCTACGAAATTACACTACTCTCAAACTGCCACTGCCACCACACGCCGATCTTGTCTTGTTTTAGACCTCTACGAAATTACACTACTCTCAAACTGGGCCAAAAGCCATTCCGCCGTGTTCACGGTTTTAGACCTCTACGAAATTACACTACTCTCAAACATCTTCAGGTCCTGTGCGATCTCCGCCTGCGTTTTAGACCTCTACGAAATTACACTACTCTCAAACTAAAGTTTGCAATCTTCGCATTGCTTTAGAGTTTTAGACCTCTACGAAATTACACTACTCTCAAACAACTTTGCCGCTTCCTCGGTGCATTTCGCAGTTTTAGACCTCTACGAAATTACACTACTCTCAAACGGTGTCGGCTGCGGTGTGCTTATGTTCATCGTTTTAGACCTCTACGAAATTACACTACTCTCAAACAGGCCGTACAGAGTATGCGTTTACGACGCAGTTTTAGACCTCTACGAAATTACACTACTCTCAAACAGATCCTGGTGGACAACCCCGCTATTTTCGGTTTTAGACCTCTACGAAATTACACTACTCTCAAACCGGCTGAACTGCTCCTTCTGAAGTTTGATGGTTTTAGACCTCTACGAAATTACACTACTCTCAAACTACCAGGCGGAACTGACCTGTCGCCAGTTGTTTTAGACCTCTACGAAATTACACTACTCTCAAAC
>CAYPWQ010000053.1:0-3665 GCA_964414495.1 uncultured Oscillospiraceae bacterium | reverse complement strand
GTTTTAGACCTCTACGAAATTACACTACTCTCAAACCTCAAACTGTAGTTCACGGCTTCCGTCTGGGTGACACGTTTTAGACCTCTACGAAATTACACTACTCTCAAACCTCAAACCTCAAATCCCGGATCCGAATCCAGGAAAACGGCCCTACACGCCGCAGAGGCGAGATCAGAAAAGGTCCAAAACCGCTTGCTAAAACTCACAAAGATCGTCATCCACCGTCACGCGCTGCTCGTTTTTGAGCCGCGCGCGGGAAACGCTGTCCACCGGCAGGATCAGAAGCTCGTGAGCCAGAACAGAGGCAAAGAAAGCCTCTACCTCCGCATCCGAATAATAGCTGCGGAGATTGACAAGGATAAACAGCCGCTCGTGGTCCAGCTCCCGGGTGAGCTCCATGTAGTCCAGCAGACGCTCCAGATCGCTCCCCTGGTCCTCCGCAATTTCCACGCCCACGGCACGCAGTATCCCGCCAAAGTTCATTTTACTACAATAGATGTCACATGGCAAGCTCATGGACAGCTCCATGATAAATTTTTCCAGCTCACCCACAAGCTGCGCCGCGCGCGCATAGTTCTCCTCCTCCACCGCCAGCGCCTCCAGCCGGTTCGTCAGCTTTGTCAGCAGCGGCTTGCGCCCCAGCTGAAAATGCAGGAAGCCGTCGATCAGCTCCGCATGACGGTCAAAGGGCAGGGGCCGGTCATCCCGTGACAGCACGGCCTGTCCCCGGCCGCCGCTGATCTGTTCATCCACATCCTGCAAAAGCGCGCGGAAAAACTGCGGCTGCTCGATGACCAGCGTGGCCACTCTGCTGCCGTCCAGTCTCAGCACATGATCGAGCTGCGGATGCGCGAAATTCACAGCACCACCGTCCTTTCATCCGTGCTGATGATATCCGTCTGAAATTGCCCCGTCAGGTATTCGATGCGGGAAAACTGCTTTTCCGTGATGGTCATGATCTGCACCAGTCCGCTGGGCGGGCGGAGCTTGCGGACAGCCTCCCGTGCCGTCTGGTCGGCCGTGGTATTCAGCAGGAGCTTGCAGTACACCGACTCCTGCATCATGATGAAACCGTTTTTTATCAAGCCGCTCCGGAAGCGGCGGTAGGCGCGCCGGTCCTCCGCCGTTTCCGTGGGCAGATCAAAAAATACAAGCATTCTCATAAAACGATAACTCATAGCTGATAAAACTCCAGCTGCGACAGATCGCCCTCGTTGAGGGCGTCGAACACACTTTTCACATAGATGCGGATGGCGTTTGCCACAGTCTGTACGCTGCCGCGGATCGTCACCTCGTCGTTCAGCACGTCGATCAGCGCCAGCCGCACACGCTTGTCCAGCTCGCTGAACTGCAGAGAAAGCACCTGCCGGTCGATCAGCACACGGAAGGGCTCCATCAGGTCACTGCTGAGATTGAAGTGATTGAACACATTATCGTGGTGCAGGCCCAGCTGGGTCAGATAGCCGCAGGCGGCCACTTCCCGGTTGAAGGCCGAGAGGAGCAGACTGTAGCCATAGTCCAGTGCCGCGTTGACCGGATCCTCCCCATGGCGGACAAAGTCCATACCGAAGAGGGCGTTGAAGTACACCTTGGCGGCGTGCCCCTCACGGTTGGTGGCGTCCTGAAACTCGATCTGCGGGACATAGCTCTCCAGCAGCAGCGCCTCCCGCTGGTGCCGCTGTTCGGCCAGCAGCGCCGCCTGCTGCCGGATCTTCTCCGCCACGATGGCGCTCCACACAGCGCCTTTGATGGGCTCCTCCCAGCCGAGCTGCAGGCGGAGCTTCCGGGCGCTGTCGTGGCTGCCATGGCAGGGTGCCAGCTCCGCCATGGGCGAACGGCGCGCGTCACAGAAGATGACGCGCACCTTTCGCTCCACCAGTGCCTCCAGCAGACAACCCGTGAGCGACACCGCCGGGTTCTCGATCAGCAGGATGGCGATCTCGTCGAGAAAGACCCGGTGTGTCTCCTCGCCGCGGATCACCAGATAGCCCATCTTCGTATCCAGCTTGCAGCGGCTGGATATGACCACCGTCCGCCAGCTCATAGCAGCTCCAGCAGGTTTTCACTGCGGGACTGGAACAGGCCGGAGGCGGACACATCCACGATGCGGACATCGGAGTAGGTCTTCTTCCACGCCGCAAGGCGGGAGTTCGGCACCTTCGCCCCACTCTTTTTGGCTCCACCAATACTCTCCAGATCACAGGCCTGTACATTGCCGAACCAGGAGACAATGCTCAGCAAACAGGCAATCTGCTCCTCTGCCGAAAGGCCGGCGAACCGCTCCCGTCCGGCTATGACCGTCTCCGCTATGCTGCCAGGGCACTTGGCAAAGATGGAGTCTGTCAGCTTGCCGCAGAGCAGATCGTACAGGGCCAGATTCTCCTCCGCCGTGATGTGATCGTGCGCGGCATCGGGCCGAACAGTCGCGCCCTCCCGCCGCTTCTGGGCAAAGGCCTCCAGCCGCTTGACATACCGCTCCATGGGTGCCCCCAGGAGCAGCGGCATGCAAGATGCAACTATGATGTTTGCTCCTCTATTCGTCTTTCCTCTCAGCACCAGCCGCAGCCCGTCCGCTTCGATGACGGTGTTAATCTTGATCTTCCGTCCGCCCAGCAGCAGCTGCACATCCTCCACCGGCTTGCCGCCGTTGATGTCGGAGATCGTGCCGGAGATGTACCCTGCGGCAAAGGCCGGGTCTGTCATCACCCGGTCGGCCACCATCAGCTCGACGGGGACGAAGATGATGTCCTTCTTGCCCTTGATGGTATAAGATGCCAGAAGATAGAACGATGCGGTCGTCTTGTTGTAGCCGCCGTATTTCTCCGTCGGCAGCCCCGCCTTGCGCGGCACAAGTCCGCTCCCCGCCTTCAGCGGCATCAGATCAAACAGGCTTCCCTTGCGGCAGAAGGCATAGCGCGTGAGGTGGACGGCATTCTTCTCCGCCGTTTTCTTCACGAGCGCGATGTCCGCCTCGCCGCGCCAGACCGTTTTCCCGGAGACCACTGCGGGACTGCCGAAGAGCGCTTTGATATTGAGGGAATACTTCTGCGTCACATCGAACCAGCGCCGGGTGAAGCGCTCGTGATACACGTTGCCCGCCACGATGTTGAGATAGGCATCCTTCGCATGGTGCAGATCGTTCACGGCGCGGCTCTTCAGCAGATCGAACTCCTGCCGGAAGCGTGAGACCAACCCCGCCTTGACATAGACGATCTCCGTTTCGGGATAGCGCTCCTTAAGCAGCTGCGCCACTGCCTTGGTGGACTGGCGCGTTTCCACCAGCTGACGGTTGATGAACTGGTGCAGCTCGTCCTCCGTAAAGCCTGTGGCGCGGGTCAGGCGGTGGAACTTCTCCTTTTCCATCAGGCCGTTCTTCAGCAGGAGCTCCCACCAGGGGCGCATCTGCTCGCGGATCGCCGCGTCGATGGGGTAGCGGTCAGTCTTGGCGCCGTTGGCCGAGGACAGACACAGGACCTTGTTGTTCAGGATACTGTCATCCTGCACCTTCGACTGGGGATAGATGTGGTCGATGTCGTAGGTCTTGGTGGCCAGCTGCGTCAGTTCGATGGGCTCGCCGGTATACATGCAGCGCCCCAGCTGCATATAGTAGAGGAAGAGCTTGTCGCTCTGCAGCCGGTTGTCCGCCATATCGCCCATGGCTGCCA
>CAYPWQ010000052.1:0-6392 GCA_964414495.1 uncultured Oscillospiraceae bacterium | reverse complement strand
GTTGCGGAGGCATAGCGCTCCCAGCAGCCGCAGCGCCCGCAGTTGCAGCGCTCGCCGCCGGGGACGATGACCATATGCCCCACCTCCGCGGCGGTGCCGTTGCTGCCGGTGAGCATTTTCCCGTCCAGAATGATGCCGCCGCCCACGCCAGTGCCAAGGGTCACCACGATGAGACTGCGGCTGCCCCGGCCCGCGCCCGCATGATACTCACCGAGCGCAGCGCAGTTGGCGTCGTTGCCGAGATGCACCGGCACCTGCCAGCGCTGCCGGAACTTCTCCCGCAGGGGATAGCCCCCAAGGGGGATATTGGTGATATAGCTGAGGACGCCGCTCTCGTTATCCACTGCGCCGGGAAAGCCCATGCCGACGGAGGCTACGTCGCTCTTCTGAAAGCCCGCCTCTGCCGCCGCCTCTTCTGCGAGAGTGCAGACTTTGGCAAGGAAAGCGTCGCCGCTCTCCCACGGGCCCAGCGGGAGCTTTTTCACATGGAGGATGCGGCCCTCTCCGTCCACCACGCCGGCCTTCAGGTTGGTGCCGCCCACGTCAATACCGATCCGGATCATATGCTCATTCCCCCCTGCTGCGGTTCCGTTCTCTCTCGGCGTGTTCGTCCAGACGGCGCAGCATCTCCTCCGCCGCGTTGTAGCCCAGCCACTTCTGGCGGTTGTTCATGGCCGCCACCTCGATGATGTTGGCGAGGTTCCGGCCGGGGCGCACCGGCATGACGATGCTGGGGATCTTCACGCCCAGGATCTCGGTATAATTGTTCTCCAGACCCAGACGGTCATAGACCTTGGTCTCGTCCCACTGCTCCAGCTCCACCACCAGCTCAATCTCCGCGTTGCCGCGGATGGCGCCCACGCCGAAGAGATGGCGCACATTGATGATGCCGATGCCGCGCAGCTCCACGAAATGACGGGTGAGCTCCGGCGCGGAGCCATAGATCGTGTCGAAAATGCGGCGCATCTCCACCGCGTCGTCCGCCACCAGACGGTGGCCGCGCTTGATGAGCTCGATGGCCGTCTCGCTCTTGCCCACGCCGCTGTCGCCCACGAGGAGCACGCCCTCGCCGTACACCTCCACCAGCACGCCATGCCGCGTGATGGTGGGGGCCAGCGCATGGTTCAGATAGTCCACCAGCTGGCTGATGAGCTCGGAGGTGGTGATGCCCACCTGCAGCAGCGTCCGGTCCGCCTCCTGCGCGCAGCGGATGCACTCGGGGAAATACTCCTCGTCCCGGGTCAGGATCATGGCCGGGAAGGGCAGATCAAAGAGGTTGCGGAAGGCCTTTTCCCGGGCCTCCGACGTCTGATCCGCCAGGAAAAAGGTCTCGGCGCGGCCGAGGATCTGCAGCCGCTTGGAGTCGAAATGCTCCTTGTAGCCCACGAGCTGCAATCCCGGACGGTTCACGTCCGCCGCGTAGACCCGCACCTCGTCGAAATCCGAGCTGCGGCAGACAACGTCCATATTGAAGTACTTCACGATCTCGCTGAGGCTGATACTGGGTTTGGCTGCCATGGCGCGTCCCTCTCTTTCCGGGGCCGGAGCATCTTTCCGGCCTGTTCGCATACTTGATCTTATTATAATATGGCGGGGCTTTTTTCGCAATACGCCGCCGGAGAAATGCAAATTGAAAAATTTGAAAAAATTTTGAATTTGCTCTTGCTTTTTTCGGCACCATCTGATAATATACTGGTTGTGTCTGCGCAAGGTCGCGGATAATCGTGAACAGCAAGGAGGTGCAACGGATGGCAAAGTGCCAGTTTTGCGACAAGGGCGTGACCTTTGGTATTCAGGTCTCTCACTCCCACAGACGTTCCAATCGTCCCTGGAAGCCCAATGTGAAGCGTGTTAAGGCAATCATCAACGGTACGCCTCGCCATGTGTATGTTTGTACTCGCTGTCTGCGCTCCGGTAAGGTTACCCGCGCGATCTGAGTTCAAATAACTGCATCGAAGTCCTCATGCGAAAGCATGGGGACTTTTTTCATGCGTTTTTCCCGCGTCTGGCATAGTCTGTGTCAGGTGAAGCGCCTCTCCCCTGCCGCAAAAAAGCATCTCCAATGAAGTGCAAAAAAGGAAGCGCCCGCGGGCGCTTCCTTTTGTCATTTCAGATCCAGCTGGTCTCGTGCTTTTTGTCGCGGGTCATAAGTGCGCCCACCATGCTGTGGGGATCCGCTCCCTCGTACAGCACCGCGTGGACGGCATTGCAGATGGGCATCTCGATGCCGAGCTGCTTTGCCAGAGCCCAGGAGCTGGCGGTGGCATAATAGCCCTCCACCACGGCGCCCACCTCCTCCATGGCCTTCTCCGCCGACATGCCCCGTCCGATGAGGATACCGGCGCGGCGGTTGCGGGAATGCATGGAGGTGCAGGTCACGATCAGGTCGCCCATGCCGGCCAGTCCCGCGAAGGTCAGGGACGTGCCGCCGAGGGCTTCGCCGAGACGCGCCATCTCCGTCATGGCGCGGGTCATGAGCAGGGCCTTGGTGTTGTCCGCATAGCCCATGCCGTCGCAGATGCCGCAGCAGAGCGCCACCACGTTCTTCATGGCGCCGCAGATCTCCACGCCCACGATGTCGGGACTGGTATAGACCCGGAAGCTGCGGCTCATAAAGGCATCCTGCACCGCCTCCGCCGCGGCCTTGTCCGCGCTGGCGGCCACGCAGCCCGTGGGCTGGCCCACCGCCACCTCCTCCGCATGGGAGGGGCCGGAGAGAGCCGCCACGGGGAAGCGATCCCCCGTTTCCTCCCGGATGATCTCGGACATGCGGCGATAGGTCTCAGGCTCGATGCCCTTGGCAACCGTCACCAGCAGCGTCCCTTCGCTCAGATAGGGCGCGGCCCGCCGCGCCGTTTCCCGCACGGCAAAGGAGGGCGTTGCGAACACCACCAGCTCCGCCCCGCGGAGGCAGGAGAGCTCGCCCGTCAGCTTCAGGCCGTCGCTGAGGCGACGCTCCGGCAGCAGGGGATTCTCCCGGCTGTCGGCCATGGCAGCCATCTTGGCCGGGTTATGGCCCCAGAGGGTCACATCGTGTCCGTTATCGCAGAGCAGCAGAGCCAGCGCCGTGCCCCAGGCGCCGCTGCCCAGTACCGTTGCTTTCATGCCTGTCCCTCCTTTTTCCGGCGCAGATGGAGCTTATTCTCCGTTCCGTGCAGCAGACGGTGGATATTGCTCCTGTGCTGCCAGACCACCAGCGCGCCGATGACAAAGGCCAGCACGATGACCGCAGGCTGATGGGGAAAGCAGTACCAGCTGATGAAGGGGAAGCTGGCCCCCGCCCAGACCGAGCCGAGAGAGACATAGTGCGTCAGCAGCACCAGCAGCAAAAAGCCGCCCCAGACCACCAGCGCCACCCGCCAGTCCACCATAATGGCCAGCGTGCCGCCGGAGAGGATGCCCTTGCCCCCCTTGAAATGGAACATACAGGGGAACATATGTCCCACGAGGCAGAACAGGCCCGCATAATACTTGGCAAGATCCGCGCCGAAGCTGCCGCCCAGCAGGACCACGCCGAGCCACACTGCCAACATCGCCTTCAGCGCGTCCGTCAGGATGACCACCGCCGTCAGCGGCCCGCCAAAGCTGCGGAGAAAATTGGTGAGTCCCGCGTTGCCGCTGCCGTGGGTGCGCACATCGTCCCGCAGGATGTACTTTGAGACGATGACCGCGCCGTTGAAGCAGCCCAACAGATAGGCCCCGGCCGCCGCGGCCAGCGCCGAAATGATCGTGGTCGTCATGACGCTCAGTCCTCCTTGTCTCCCTTCTCGCGGATGGAGATCTTCACCGGCGTGCCCTCCAGACCGAAGGTATTGCGGATGCAGTTCTCCAGATACCGCTGATAGGAGAAGTGGAACAGCCGCCGGTCGTTGCAGAAGATGACGAAATGCGGGGGGCGGACGCCCACCTGGGTCATGTAATAGATCTTCAGACGGCGGCCCTTGTCCGTGGGCGGCTGCACACGGGTCTGGGCATCCTCCAGCACGTTGTTGAGCTGGCCGGTGGTGATGCGGGTGGAGGCCTGCTCGTTCACATAGTTGATGAGCTCGAAGAGCCGCTCCACGCGCTGGCCGGTGGCGGCAGAGATGAACACGATGGGGGCGTAGGTCATAAAGCCCAGCTCCCGCCGCACGTCCTCGCGCATCCGGTCCATGGTCTTGCCGTCCTTCTCCACCAGATCCCACTTGTTCACCACGATGACGCAGGCCTTGCCCGACTCGTGGGCCATGCCCGCCACCTTGGTGTCCTGCTCGGTGACGCCGTCCACCGCGTCGATGAGGATCAGGCACACATCCGCCCGGTCGATGGCCATGACGGAGCGCAGCACACTGTATTTCTCAATGCCCTCCTCCACGCGGCTGCGCTTGCGCATACCGGCGGTGTCGATGAAGTTATATTTGCCGTATTCATTTTCAAACGCCGAGTCGATGGCGTCACGGGTGGTGCCCGCCACATTGCTGACGATGACGCGCTCGAAGCCCAGGATCCGGTTGGTCAGGCTGGACTTGCCCACGTTGGGCCGGCCGATGATGGCCACCTGCACCCGGTCCTCCTCTTCCTCCTCGCTGTCCTCCGGCGGGAAATGGCTGACGCAGGCGTCCAGCAGGTCGCCGGTGCCGTGACCATGGACGGCGGACACGGCGATGGGGTCGCCGAGACCCAGATTGTAAAATTCATAGAACTCCGGGTCGGTGCGGCCCACGGAGTCCATCTTGTTCACGGCCAGCACGATGGGCTTGCCGCTGCGCTGCAGCAGCCGCGCCACGTCATAGTCCGCGGCGGTCACGCCCACCTTGCCGTCGGTCAGCAGCACGATGACCGTGGCGTTGGCAATGGCGATCTCCGCCTGCTGGCGCATGAAGCCCAGGATCTCGTTGTCCGTTTTCGGCTCGATGCCGCCGGTGTCCACCAGCGTGAACGGGCGGCCGTTCCAGTCACTCTCGCCATAGATGCGGTCGCGGGTGACGCCGGGGGTATCCTCCACGATGGAGATGCGCTTGCCCACCAGCTTATTGAACAGCATGGACTTGCCCACGTTGGGGCGGCCCACGATGGCAATGATCGGTTTCATCGCGTCCCCTCCTTTACTTTTATCAGATATCAGAATCGAAGCGGGTCTCGCCCGCAGTTTTACAAATTAATAGTATACAGAATTTTTCCCAAAAGCTCAACAAAAATTTACGCATCCGGCGCTTTTTCCCCTTCTGCGGGGCCGCACCTGCGCCCTATGCCCGGCTGCACGGCAAAAAGCGGAGGGAAGAACGCTCTTCCCTCCGCTTACGATCCGGGCGAAGCCGATCAGTCAGCGACCTTGGACTTGATGGTCTTGACTTCGCGGCCGTTATAAGTGCCGCACTCAGGGCACATTCTGTGAGGCAAATGCAGCGCGCCGCACTTGGGGCACTTGATCAGACCGGGAGCGGCCAGCTTCCACACGGAGCTGCGTCTCTTATTTCTTCTCGCCTTGGATACTTTACTCTTAGGGACTGCCATCTTGACACCTCCTTGGTCTTAAACTGCGGTTGCAGTGTAATTAATGATGTTGGGATTTCAAAATCGGGAATCGCTCATTCCTCCAGAAGCTTGCTGAGGGCGGCCCAACGGGGGTCGATCTCCTTCTTGCAGCCGCAGGGCCCAAGATTCAGATCGGCGCCGCAGCGCTGGCAGAGTCCCTTGCAATCCTCGGAGCACAGGGTCTTTGTGTCCATTCCCAGGATAAACTCGCTTTCCGCCAGCTCGCTGAGATCCACCTCGTCATTCTCCAGCAGCAGAATGTCGTCGCTTTCCCCGTTTTCCAGATGATCGGCCAGCATGATCTCATACGGCACGGTCTTGGGGTTGTCGAACTCCTTCCCGCAGCGGTCGCAGACAGAGCGGAGGACGGTCTCCATGCGCATGGACAGCAAGAGGATGCCGGCGGTATTCCTGACCGATCCTTCCACTAAGACCGGGTGAATCACCGGACACACGCCGCCGAAGTCCACATCGGACAGATCCATAGTGAAGTGGAAATCTATCCTCTCTCCGGGGGTGTTCATGATCTTTTTCACGTTCAAACGCATAGTACACCTCTTAATGACACGAATAGTATTATAGAGGACGGTTTGCGGCTTGTCAAACATTTTCTTGCTTTTTTTTCGAAAAATCGTAAAATGTTCTGTGATACACTATGCTGCTCCGGGAGGACTGAGCGATGCGGGAACTGACTGTGGGAAAAAATGACGCGGGCCAGCGGCTGGACCGCTTTGTGGGGAAGGCGCTGCCCCTGCTGCCGCCGGCCCTGCTGCAGAAATATGTGCGGCTGAAGCGCATCAAGCGCAATGGCGTCCGCGCCAAGGGAGATGAGCGTCTTGCCGAGGGCGATGTGCTGCAGCTCTACATCAACGATGAGT
>CAYPWQ010000051.1:0-6424 GCA_964414495.1 uncultured Oscillospiraceae bacterium | reverse complement strand
CAGAAGCACATGATCGTCGCTCCCTCCAAGGCTGTTAACGCCGGCGGCGTGGGCGTTTCCGGTCTGGAAATGTCCCAGAACTCCGAGCGTTTGGTCTGGACTGCTGAGGAAGTCGATGCTCAGCTGCACAAGATGATGAAGACCATCCATGCCATGTCCGCCGAGGCTGCTGCCGAGTACGGTCTGGGTTACGATCTGGTCGCTGGTGCCAACATCGCCGGCTTCAAGAAGGTCGCTACCGCTATGATGGAGCAGGGTGCGTTCTAATCGAACCGCTTTCTTCAAAACAGAAACAGGAGTCCGAAAGGACTCCTGTTTTTTTGCGCTTCCGCACAGGCAATCGGAAGACTGTCCTTCCGGGGCGGCTTTCCGGCGAGAGGGCGAAATAACAAAAGGTGCCGGAGGTCAAACGACCTCCGGCACCTTTTTCACTTGCTTCACGCGCCCTCGATGGCGTTCACCGGGCAATTTTCCATGGCCTCCCGTGCGGAGGGCTCCAGCGCGGGCGACACGGGGCCGGGAGCTGCGGCGGCATGGCCGTCGTCCATATGGAATACCTCGGGGCAGGTGCCGGCGCAGAGGCCGCAGCCGATGCAGTTGTCGTTGACCGAAAATTTCATGAGAGTGACCGTCCTTTCCGCGGCAGAGCCGCCGTCAGAGGAGAGGATGCCCTGCAAGGGGCGGCTTTATACCGGCGCGTCAGTCCTGCGGCGGAAAAAGCCGGGGGCGGAGGCTGCGCCGGTAACATACCGTGCAGCGGTCGAGAATAAAGTTGACCAGCAGGAAGTACAGCGCGCCCAGCACCAGCAGGATGGCCAGCAGCAGCGCGTCGGCTCCGCCGGTGAGATCGGTGAACTGCGCCCCATAGAAAAAGCGCAGGAGCTGGAACAGCAGCGTGGAGGAGAGCACCACCAGCGCGATGCGGATGCCCGTGCGCAGTGAGCGGCTGGAGAGCGCCTCGATCCGGGGCCGCAGGATCACATAGGAGCCCAGCAGGGCAAAGGGCAGGGCGCTGCGCAGGATGGGCAGCAGCAGCCCCAGGATCGCCGCCGCCGCATAGACCGCGAGACCCGGCAGCAGGCGCAGCTCCTCCGCCGCGGGGATCAGCAGCACCATGGCCAGGATCGTCCACAGCAGGAACTGCCCCGGCAGCAGGGCACAGAGACAGAGCGCCAGCAGCGCCGCCGCGGGCGAGAGACAGGCGAGAAGCCGCGTTTTGCGTTGATCGGTCATGAGATCCTCCCAAAGAAAACGCCGCCGACGCAGCAGCACCGGCGGCGCAGATGATCGTTTCGGCTCAGTCGAAGAGGTGGCAGGCGCAGTAGTGACCCGGCGAGATCTCCTTCAGCTCGGGTGCCTGCTGGCTGCAGATGGGCGTTGCCATCTGGCAGCGGCCGCAGAACTTGCAGCCGGCGGGAGGATCCACGGGACTGGGCACGTCGCCCTCCAGCACGATGCGGCGGCGCTCGGACTCATAGTCGGGGTCGGCCACGGGGATGGCGGAGAACAGCGCCTTGGTGTAGGGGTGCTGGGGTGCACGGTAGAGCTCCATGCTGTCGGCCAGCTCCATGACGCTGCCGAGATACATGACGCAGACGCGGTCGGAGATGTTCTTCACCATGGACAGGTCGTGTGCGATGAAGAGATAGGTCAGGCCCATGTCCTGCTGCAGCTCCTTCAGTAGATTCACCACCTGTGCCTGGATGGACACGTCCAGCGCGGAGATGGGTTCGTCGCAGACGATGAACTTGGGCCCGATGGCAAGACTGCGGGCGATGCCGATACGCTGACGCTGACCGCCGGAGAACTCGTGGGGGAAGCGGCTGGCATGCTCCTTGCTGAGCCCCACCTTTTCCAGACAGTCATAGATCACGGCCTGCCGCTCGTTGCCGGTGCAGATGCCGTGGATATCCAGACCCTCGCCGATGATGTCGCCCACCGTCATGCGGGGGTCGAGAGAGGCATAGGGATCCTGGAAGATCATCTGTGCTTCGCGGGCATACTGCTTGCGCTCCTTGGCGGAGAAACGGGTGATGTCCCGCCCGTCGAAGAGGATGGTGCCGTCGGTGGGCTCGTAGAGCTTCACCAGCGTCCGCCCGATGGTGGACTTGCCGCAGCCGCTCTCACCCACAAGGCCGAAGGTTTCGCCGCGGTGGATGGAGAAGCTGACATCGTCCACCGCCTTCAGCTGCTGCTTTCCGCCTACGGGGAAATACTTTTTCAAGCGAGAAACTTCCAGCAGGACGTCCTGCGTGTTACGAGACTGATCCATATGTGACCTCCGGTATCGTGCAGTGTTTCGGCGGTTTCGACAAAACGCGCCCACTCAAATTCACTATTATTGTACCACGGGACGGAAAGAAAGGTAAAGTGCAAAAGAGCCTTAATTTTTTGTCAAGACTGACAAAATAATTTGTAAATTTTCTAACGATCTTCCAAAAATCCGTTTTTCATCCAAAAACTGTATTGCGCACGGGACATTCTGTGGTACAATGTGTTACAGCGAAAAAACAAATGATGATACACAAAAGACATTCCACGTATGCAAAAAAACGGTGATCCCCTGGAACCGGGCGGAAAGTCCTGTTTTCAGGATCATAATAGGACGCAAGACCCAAATTCATATGATGAGGAGTGTTATGATGAAAATGAAGAAACTGGCAAGTCTCTTGCTGGCGCTCATGATGGTGCTGGCTCTCGTCGCCTGCGGCGGCGGCAGCGACGGCGGCGATGAGGGCGGCGGCGACGCCGTGGCACAGGAGCTTCGCTTCAGCGAGTCCTCTGTTCCCTCCATCGATCCCCAGAACTTCAACTCTGCTGCTGAGTATCCCATCGTGAAGGCTCTGTACGAGGGCCTGGTCCGCACCCACGGCGGCGACATCAACCCCGGCGTGGCCGAGACCTGGGACATCGCGGACGACAACATGAAGATGACCTTCCATCTGCGCGAGGATGCCTGCTGGAGCGACGGCAGCGCCCTGACCGCCAATGACTTCGTCTATGCCTTCCGCCGTCTGGCCGATCCCGACAAGGGCTTCAGCTACAGCTGGGTGCTCTACGAGATCAACAACTATGCGGAGATCGCCGCTGGTGAGAAGCCTCTGGAGGAGCTGGGCGTTTCCGCTCCCGACGATCACACCTTCGTCATCGACTTCTGCACCCCCGCTCCCTACTATCTGGGCTTCCTGGATATGCCCTGCTTCTATCCTGTGAAGCAGGAGCTGGTGGAGCAGTACGGTGATCAGTACGCGCTCTCCACCGAGGCCATGCTGGGCAATGGTCCCTTCATCTGCTCCGAGTATCTCCCCGATCAGGAGATCACCATGGTCCCCAACGAGAATTACTGGAACCGCGAGAGCATCAAGCTGGACAAGGCGACCTGCACCATCATGGAGTCCGAGGCTGCCTTCGCCCTGATGGAGACCGGCGACCTTGACTTCGCCAACATCCCCACCGCTGTGGCGCCCGCCTATCTGGACGGCACCAATGTCATTGACGGCTACAGTGTGGAGTCCTACATGAGCGGCGCTGTGGACTGGTACTGCATCAACCTCGCCAGCGAGTCCAATCCCATCCTGGGCAACAAGGACTTCCGTCTGGCTCTGAACTACGCGCTGGATCGTGAGCAGTACATCAAGATCGCCACCAACGGTCTGTATGGTCCCGCCACCCGCTTCGTGCTGCCCTCCGTGGCCGGCACCGACGGCAAGACCTATTGCGAGCTGAACCCCGTGGACGTTTACACCAACAACGCCGATCTGGATCAGGCGCAGACCCACCTGCAGGCGGCGATGGATGCCATGGGCATCTCCGATCCCTCTCAGATCACCATCAAGCTGAAGATCAGCGATGACTCCGCCGCTGCTCTGATCGTGGAGAACTGCCAGGATCAGTGGACCAAGGCTCTGGGCATCAACGTGGAGATCGAGAAGGTCACCTACAAGGCAATGCTGGCTGACCGTGTCTCCGGCGACTTCGACCTGATCTATGCCGGCTGGATCCCCGACTATGACGATCCCTATACCTACCTGAGCTATTTCGTTTCCACCAACAGCCAGAACGGCGGCAAGTTCGCCAACGAGCGCTATGACGAGCTGGTCAACACCGCCAACAACTATGCTGACGCTGCCACCCGTCTTGCCATGTACGGCGAGGCCGAGCAGATCCTCATGGAAGAGGCCGGTATCGTTCCTCTCCAGGTCCGTCAGGTGCCCTATGCTTACAACAGCAGCCTGAAGGGTCTGAGCCGCTACTACCTCGGCGCTGAGTGGGATTGGTTCACTGCTTACTTTGAATAATCCCCGCGCGGCGAGCGAACGCGACAAACCGTAATTGACCTGCGAGGGTGTGTGGCCTTGCGCTGCACACCCTCCGGGTTTTCTTGCCAGACAGGGCTTTGCCGTCCATGCGACCGCGCGGCGGCTCCGTCGGCAGCTTCCCCCGAGTATTACGTCAGGAGGACGGGCAAACCATGAAGAAATACATTTTGAAACGTATCGTCATCGCCATTCTGACCACGCTGGTGCTGACGACGATCATTTTCATTCTGGTGCGATTGCTCCCCGGCGATCCGTTCACCAGTGAAAAGACCAACGAGACCATCAAGGCAAAGCTGATGGCCTACTATGGAATGGACAAGCCGCTGCTGGAGCAGTGGTTCACCTACATCAAGAATCTGCTGCAGGGCGATCTGGGCGTCTCCGTCAAGTACCCTGGCCGCACCGTGAACGACATCATCGGGCAGACCTTCCCCTACTCCGCCAGCCTCGGCCTTCGTTCTCTCGGTCTGGCGCTGGTGGTGGGTCTGGTCCTGGGCACCTTTGCCGCGCAGTACGCGGGCAAGGCGCTGGATTATGTCTGCGTGCTGATCGCCATCATCGGCGTCTCCATGCCGGACTTCCTTATCGGTACGCTGCTGCAGCTGGTCTTCGCCGTGAAGCTGAAGTGGCTTCCTGCGGCGCAGTGGAAGGGCTTTGAGTACACGATCCTGCCGGTGATCGCCCTGAGCCTTTACACCCTGAGTCTGATCACAAGATTGATGCGCTCCAGCATGATGGAGGTCATCAATCAGGACTATATCATGACCGCCCGGGCCAAGGGCCTGTCCAAGCTGGAGATCATCTGGCGGCACGAGATCCGCAACGCGATCCTCCCCATCGTCACCACCATGGGTCCCCTGACCGCCGCGGTGCTGACGGGTACCTTCGTGCTGGAGAAGATCTATGCCGTTCCCGGCATGGGCAAATTCTATGTGCAGAGCATCAACGACCTGGACTATTCCATGGTGCTGGGCATGACCACGTTCTACGGTGTTTTCCTGGTGCTGGCGAACCTGGCGGTGGACATCCTCTATGGTGTCATCGACCCGCGCATCAAGCTGGCTGACAGCGGCAGGAAGAAGTCCCGGAGGGTCGCGGCGGCTCCCGCCGCGGCAGACACGGAAAAGGAGGCGTAAGCAATGGCAGAAGCTACTCTGAATACCGCTGCCTACAGCGCCAACGACGTGATCTCCCCCGCTGCGGAGATGCATTTTTCCCCCGACGAGCTGAAGCGGGCGGAAAAGGACAGAGACGATCTGAACCGCGTGGTGCGCCCCAGCCTGACCTACTGGCAGGATGCCTGGATCAAGCTGCGGAAGAATCCCGTGGCGGTGGCGGGTCTCGTCATCCTCTGCATTTACATCATCATGTCCATTCTGGGACCCATGCTGTCCCAGTTCGACTACCAGACCCAGAACGCCGACATCATGAATATGGCTCCCAATCGGGAGCATATCTTCGGCACCGATCAGGCGGGGCGTGACCTCTGGGTGCGCTGCTGGATGGGCGCGCGGGTGTCTCTGTTCATCGGCTTCGTGGTGGTGCTGATCAACACCGCCATCGGCTGCTGTGTGGGCGGCGTCGCCGGCTTCATGGGCGGCAAGGTGGATATGGTCATCATGCGTATCATCGATGTGCTGTACGGTATCCCCACCATCATCATCGCCATCCTGATCCGTCTGGTCTGGAATCAGGGCATCTTCCCCCTGATCATCGCCATGGTGGCCGTGGGATGGATCGGCTCGGCCCGTCTGGTGCGCGGCCAGGTGCTGCAGATGAAGAACATGGAGTATGTCATGGCAGCCCGCACGCTGGGCGCGTCCAACTCCCGCATCATCTTCAAGCACATGATCCCCAACATCAGCGGCCTGCTCATCACGAACATGACCATGGCCATCCCGCAGGCCATTTTCAACGAGGCGTTCCTCAGCTATCTCGGCATCGGCGTGCAGCCCCCCGGCTGCTCCTGGGGCGTTCTGGCGCAGACGGCGACGCAGGTCTACCGCTCCTATCCCTATCAGCCCACCATCCCCGCGTTCTTCATCTGCACCACCATGCTGGCGCTGAACCTGCTGGGCGACGGTCTGCGTGACGCGCTGGATCCC
>CAYPWQ010000050.1:0-6480 GCA_964414495.1 uncultured Oscillospiraceae bacterium | reverse complement strand
AACACGCGACCTGCTGATTACGAATCAGCTGCTCTACCGACTGAGCTATTCCAGCGAACGCAGGAGCGCTAACAGATTGATATTACCACAGCTTTCCCCATCCGTCAACCGTTTTCTTTTCTCCGGCGGGGTTTTTCTGCGCCGCCGCGCCCGGCTCCGCCGGGGTTATTACAGAACGTATTTCCGCAGGATTTCCTGCAAAGGTTTTTGTCAGGACAAGGGGTTTCCCTTGTCCTGGGCGGTTCCCGCTTTTCCTGCACTTTCGACGAAAATGCGCCGTTTTTCCGGAAAAACTTCTGGCTTTCCTCCGATTCTTTCGCCGCGCCATACATTGACATAAATCGCGTAGTAATATTTTCTACAAATAGTTATCCACATTTTCCACAGACTTTTCCACAGCGGATTTTCTCTTTGTTTTTCAGCAAAATTTCGACTTTTCCACGGAATGTGGAAAAGCCGCAAACGCAGTTTACACACGTTCCAAAAGACGCTTTTTGTTGACATAAAATTGTCAGCTTTCGCCCCGGTTCCCCCTTTTCCGATATTATGACAACCAAAGCAGGATGCCCTCACTTTTCCCTGCAAAACGGAACGGACGCAGCCTGCGGGCCGCGTCCGTTTTTTCTGTCAGATCCCCTGACTGATTTCCCGCGTGGCATAGGCATTCAAGGTCATGTCCGCCGTGTTGCCCGCAAGATATTCGTAATAGCCCTGGGCGCCGATCATAGCGCCGTTATCACCGCAGAGCTTCAGCGGCGGCAGGAAGAGGGACACACCCTCTTTTTCGCAGGCACGCTCCAGATCCCGGCGGATCACGGAGTTGGCCGCGACACCCCCCGCCGCCACCAGCACCTTCCGCTGACGGCGGCGGCAGGCCTCCATCGCGCGGGGCACCAGCTCGTCGCTGACAGCGCGGATGAAGTCCGCCGCAAGAGCGGGGTCATCCAGAGGCTCGCCCTTCTGCTGGGCGTTGTGGGCCAGATTCACCACGGCGGTCTTGAGGCCGGAAAAGCTCATGTCCAGCTCCGCCCCCTCGATCTTCGCCCGGGGCAGATCGTACACGCCGCCGCTGCTCCCCTTCGCCAGCTCGTCCAGAGGCTTGCCCCCCGGATAGGGCAGACCCAGCACGCGGGCTGCCTTGTCAAAGCATTCGCCCGCCGCGTCGTCCCGTGTGGCACCCAGGATCTCCATGTCGGTATAGTCCTTCACGTCCACGATCAGCGTATTGCCGCCGGAAATGCAGAGGGCCATGAACGGCGGCTTCAGCTCAGGAAAGGCCAGATAGTTCGCCGCGATGTGTCCCCGGATATGGTGCACGGGGATCAGGGGCTTGCGCAGGGCGAAGGCCACGGACTTGGCAAAGCTCAGCCCCACCAGCACCGCGCCGATGAGCCCCGGCGCATAGGACACCGCCACCGCGTCGATGTCGCCGCGGCAGAGGCCCGCCTCGGCGAGAGCCTGATCCGCCAGAGCAGAGATGACCTCCACATGCTTGCGGCTGGCGATCTCCGGCACCACGCCGCCATAGAGCGCGTGCATGTCCGCCTGAGATGCGATGATATCGGATAGGACGGTGCGGCCGTCCTCCACCACCGCGGCGGCAGTCTCGTCGCAGGTGGATTCAAAGGCAAGGATCTTCATGTGCGTCTCTCCCCCTTCAGGAGCCGAGCGTCTCGTCCGTGGGGACGGTCTCAGCCAGCTTTTCATCGAAGAACAGCGTCATAATGAGGCAGTCCTCCTTCGGATGCTCATAGTAATTCCGCCGCCGCCCCACACTGCGGAAACCGAGACGGCCATAGAGGATGATGGCCGCGGTGTTGGAGGGGCGCACCTCCAGCGTAAGAAAGGCCAGATGGTTGGCCCGGGCAAAGTCGATATAGACCTGCACCAGCTTGGTGGCGATGCCCTGCCGACGATAGTCCGGGTCCACAGCGACGTTTGCAATATAGCCCTCGTCCAGCACCACCTGCAGGCCCGCATAGCCCGCCACGCGGCCATCATCCTCCGCCACGAGAAAGGCAGAGCAGGCATTGTCCAGCTCCTCCTTCAGCATCTCCCGCGACCAGGGACGGGAGAAGCAGGCGCGCTCCAGCGCCGCCACGCCGTCCAGATGGTCGGCGGTCATGGGTACGATCTTCACGCTCATTCCTTTGCCTCCAGCCAGTTTTTCCCGCTGTGGGCCTCCGCCGTCAGCGGTACGCGCAGCGCGGCTGCGCCCTCCATCTCCTCTGCGAGAAGGCGCTTGACCTGCTCGCTCTCCTCCTCCGGGCACTCCACGATCAGCTCGTCGTGTACCTGCAAAAGCAGCCGTGCCCGCAGCTTTTCCGCCCGCAGGCGCTTCCACACCCGCACCATGGCCAGCTTCATGATGTCCGCCGCCGTGCCCTGGATGGGCATATTCAGCGCCACGCGCTCGCCGAAAGAGCGGAGATTGAAATTGCTGCTGCCAAGCTCCGGCAGCGCCCGCCGCCGCTGCATCAGGGTCTCTACATAGCCGCGTTCCTTCGCCTGCTCCACCACCTCGCTCATGTAGCGGCGGACGCCGGAGAAACGGGCGAGATACGCCTCCATATAGTCCTTCGCCTCCGCCACCGTCACGCCGATGTCCTTCGAAAGCGAGAAGGCGGAGATGCCGTACACGATGCCGAAGTTCACGGCCTTGGCGTTGCGGCGCATGAGGGGCGTCACCTCCGCAAGCGGCACGCCGAAGACCTCCGCCGCCGTGCCGGCATGGATATCCGCGCCCCGGCGGAAGATCTCCTGCATGGTGGGATCGTCCGCCATGTGGGCCAGAATGCGCAGCTCGATCTGGGAATAGTCCGCATCCACCAGCACGCAGCCCTCCTCCGCCGTGAACATGCGGCGGATCTCGCTGCCCAGCTCCGTGCGGGTGGGGATGTTCTGCAGATTCGGCTCAGTGGAGGAGAGCCGCCCCGTGGCCGTCACGGTCATCTGGAAGCAGGTACGCACCCGCCCGTCCGGCGAGAGCGCCTTCAGAAGGCCGTCGGCATAGGTGCTTTTCAGCTTGCTGAGCTGCCGGTACTGCAGCACAGCCTCCACCATGGGGCTCTGCCAGCGAAGAGCTTCCAGTACCTCGGCGTTGGTGGACCAGCCGGTCTTGGTCTTTTTCCCGTGGGGCAGCTGCATCTCGCCGAAGAGCACCTCGCCCAGCTGCCGGGGGGAATTGATGTTGAAGGGATGCCCTGCGAAACCGTAGATCTGCTCCTCCAGGGCGTGGGTCTGCTGATCCAGCGCCGCACCGAAGGCGGCAAGGGCCCCCGCGTCCACCCGGACGCCCGCCAGCTCCATCTCCGCCAGGACCCGGCAGAGGGGCAGCTCCACCTCGCTGAGCAGCGGCAGCAGCTCCTTTTCCCGCAGCAGCGGCAGCTGATAGTCATACAGTGCCCGCACCGCCGCCGCGTAAGCGTCCAGCGATGCCTCCACCGCCGCTTCGTCGCCCATGAGGGAGAAGGCCTCCGGCTCCCGGAAGAGGGGCTTTGGCAGCTCCTCGTGGAAGGCGGCGGCAAAGAGGCGGGGCAGCTCGTAGCTCCCGGCGGTCGAATCCAGCAGATAGGCGGCAAGCGCCGTATCAAATACAAAACCATCCGGCTCCACGCCGCTCTCCAGCAGGGCGCGGGTCAGCTCCTTGACCTCGTGGGCCGCCTTCTTCACGTCGGCGGCAAAAATGCCCCGCAGCAGGGCGTTCCAGTCGCCCTCGTAACGGTCAAAGCGCAGCTCTGCCGTGACCGTCTCACCGTTTTCGTCATAGGTAAGGGCCAGCGCCGTCAGCTCCGGCGACGCCATCAGCGCCGTGACCGGCGCGGCGCGCAGAGCGCTGAGCAGCCGCTCCCCATCCGCCGACGTGCGGATCTGGCAGACCCGGACGGTGACCGCGGGACGCTCCTCTTCCGCGGCGGGCGCCGCCTCCCGCGTGAGGCCCATTTTCTCGATGAGCTTCAGAAATTCCAGCCGCAGGAACAGCTCGTAGAGCTCCGGCTTCGGCGGGCGGCGCAGATTCTCCTCCGGCGTGAATGCCAGCGGCGCATCCGTCACGATGGTGGCCAGCCAGTAGGAGTGCCGCGCGCTGCCCTCTCCCTCTATGAGCTTGCGCAGGGCGGCGGGCTTGGCCTCCACCTCCGGCATGGCGGCATAGAGCGCATCGATGCTGCCATAGCGCTGCACCAACGCCATGGCGGTCTTTTCCCCGATGCCGGGGACGCCGGAGATATTGTCGCTGCTGTCGCCCATGAGGGCCTTGAGATCGATCATGTGGATGGGATCAAAGCCGTATTCCTCGCGGAAGGCGGCCTCCGTCATATCCTTCGTTGTCGTCTGCCCCATGCGGGTGGAGACCAGCTTCACCCTTGTCTTCTCCGTGATGAGCTGGAGCGAATCCTTGTCCCCCGTAACGACGACGCATTCCCAGCCCGCGGCCTCGCACCTGCGCGACACGGTGCCGATCAGGTCGTCCGCCTCGTAGCCCTCCAGCTCGTAGAGGGGGATGTCCATGGCCCGCAGCACGTCCTTCAGCACCGGCATCTGCTGGCGCAGCTCCTCCGGCATCCCCTTGCGGGTGGCCTTGTAGCTCTCGTCCGCCTTGTGGCGGAAGGTGGGGGCATGCAGATCGAAGGCGACGCAGAGCGCCTCCGGCTCCTCCTCGGCGAGAAGGCGCTGCAGCGTGGTGACAAAACCGTAAATGGCGTTGGTATAGAGTCCGTCCTTTGTGGTCAGGGGGCGGATACCATAATAGGCGCGGTTGACGATGCTGTTGCCGTCCAGGATCATGAGCTTCATGGAAAAACCTCCTGCGCAGGTCGTTTGTTTTCTAAAAAAGTATTATACCTCTTTTTCCGCCGCAGCACAAGTAAGACCTTTGCGGCGCTTGCAACGGCGGCGGCGTTGTGATACCATCGTGGGGGAGCTTCGGCGGCGCGGGGGTGCGCCGTCTCATCTTGTTCACTTCGGGAGGCTGTCATGCTTCAGAATTTTCTCATCGTTTCGCAGCAGGTGGCGCTGCTGTTCCTGCTGATGCTCATCGGCTGGTATCTTGGCCGGACGGGACGCTTCACGGACGAGACCATCAGGGGGCTTGACTTTCTGGTGCTGAATCTGGCCCTGCCCTGCACCATCATCCGGGCCTTTCAGCTGGAGCACGACGGCTCCATGCTGCAAAATTTCCTGCTGTGCATCGTCCTGTCCGCCGCGCTGCAGATCCTGTTCCTGCTGATTGGCGCGTTCTTCACCCGCTCCATGGCGCAGGATGAGCAGGGCATCTACATCCTGGCCTCGTCCATGACGAATTGCAGCTTCATGGGCTTCCCCCTGCAAAGCGCGCTGCTGGGCTCGGTGGGCATCCTCTACAGCTCCGGCTATGTCCTCACCATGAACGTGCTGACCTTTTCCGCGGGGTATTATCTGCTCACCCGCGACCGGCGCAGCATCTCGCCCCGGCAGGTGCTGACCCGGCCCGCCATTCTCGGCACGGCGGCGGGACTGGCGCTGTTCCTGCTGGAGCTTCCCCTGCCCCCGGTGGCGGCGTCGCTGGTGGATCACATCGCCGACCTGACGGTGCCTATCCCCATGTTCATCATCGGCTATCATCTCTCGCAGGCAGATCTGCGCGCCATGTTCCGCAGCCGGACGCACTGGCTCTTTTCCGCCCTGCGGCTGCTGGTGCTGCCGCTGCTGACGCTGCTCCTGCTGTCTCTGCTGCCGCTGGAACGGGAGGTCTTTCTCTCCCTCGTCGTCTGTTCCAGCTGCCCCGTCGCCACGGCCATCACCATCCTTGCCAGCCGCTTCACGGCGAAGGGCGCGCTCTCGGCCGAGCTGGGGGCCATGCAGACCCTGCTCTCGCTTCTGACGCTGCCGGTGATACTGGCACTGGCAGCATGGCTCGCCTGAATAAAAAAAGCGAACCGCTCCCGGAGGAGCGGTTCGCTTTCTTTTCTGTTTTTCCTCAGGCAGACAGTCTCTCTCCGCCGTTTTCCGGGATCTTCGCAATGAGCGTGCGATAGAGGCGGCGGAAGAACAGCAGCGTGACACCGAGGGAGACCACCTCGGCGATGGGATAGCTCCACCAGACCAGATCGTGGTTGCCCAGCTGCATGCCCACGCGGGCCAGCACATAGGCCGCAGGGATCAGCACCACCAGCTGGCGCAGGAAGGAGTTCATCATGGAATAGGTGCTCTTGCCGAGGGCCTGGAACACCGAGCCCAGCACGATGCTGACGCCCGCGAAGGGGAAGGTCAGGCCGATGATGCGCAGGGCGGGGATGCCGATGGCGATCATATTCTCAGACGCATCGAAGATGGACAGCAGCAGCGCCGGCAGCAGCTCGAACACGCCGAAGCCCACCAGCATCAGCAGCACGCCCAGGGTCACGGCGAAGCGGATGGTCTCGGTCATGCGGCGGCGGTTCTGTGCACCGTAGTTATAGGCGATGATGGGCACCACGCCGTTGTTCAGGCCGAACACCGGCA
>CAYPWQ010000049.1:0-6578 GCA_964414495.1 uncultured Oscillospiraceae bacterium | reverse complement strand
GTCTTGTCACCGACTTCTTCGACACCCTGGGCATCGGATGCTTCGCCCCCACCATGTTCGCCTTCCAGACCCTGAAGTCCATGCCCACCGCAGAAGACGGCAGCATGCGCGATGATCTGGTCCCCGGCACCATGAACATCGGTCACTGCTGGCCGGTCATCACCGAGGCCCTGCTGTTCATGGACTTCGTGGAAGTCGAGCCCCTGACCCTGGTTGGTCTGCTGGTGGCAGCAGCCGTCGGCGGAATCGCCGGTGCCGGCTGGGTCTCCAAGTGGTCCGTCAACACCGTCCGTTACGCACTTTCCGTCTGCCTGCTGGGCACTGCCGTCATCGTTATCATGCGTCAGTTCAAGCTGGGCCCCTATGCCGGCTCTGAGGACGCCGTTCTGCTGGGTCTCCACGGTGCCAAGCTCATCATCGCCCTCGCTCTGAACTTCCTCTTCGGCGTTCTGATGAACCTGGGCTTCGGTCTGTATGCTCCCTGCATGGCCATGCTGCTGGTGCTGGGCATGGATATCGGCGCCTGCTTCCCCATCATGATGGGTTCCACCGCCATCCAGATGCCCTTCTCCTCCGTCGTGTTCATCAAGCAGAGCAAGTATGATCCCATCGCCACCGTCATGCTGGGTATCTGCGGCATCATCGGCGTGCTCATTGCCTACTTCCTCGTGAAGAGCATGGACACCACTCTGCTGCTGTACCTCGTGATCTGCGTCGTGATCTACACCGCCATCACCTACTTCAACGCCGCCCGCAAGTCCACTAAGGCTGCGAAGGCCGCGAAGGAACTCCCCTACACTGCAACAAACAAAGTCGCTTATTCCCCAAGCGCGTTTGTTGAGCGCACCCGCAGGTTTATGGGCTGCGTCGTTCCCTGCCAGAGAGCGGCGAAGCTCACAAACGCCCCCTGCCGTGTGCGTTTGGTCGGGATAGTCGGATCCCTCCCGCTGTTCCCACCGCCTTTTAAAAAAGAGAAGAAGCGCTGCCTCACCCCCTGAGCTGCGCTTCTTCTCTTTTGCTTTTCTGCGGCTGCGGCGCTCCCGGACGGGAGCGCCGCTTTCTGCGTCCTGCCGCACAGGGCGGAGGCGGACCTTCCTTACGTCATCCCACCGGAAGTGCGTTCTGCGGGCGGCAGCCGGACTGCGGGAGCGCTTTTCGCCCCCCTGCCGGAAATTGACACTCTTTTACACGTACGCCCTTCATCGCCGCTTTACGCATGGCGCTATGCATGCTGCGCATAATACTCATGCAAATTGTTTCTGAATCTTCCAAAAATTCGTAAATTTCAGCATTTTCTTTGCGAAATTGTTCGCAAAAATCAAGCACAAATTTTGGGAGAAACAGAGAAGTTCCTTCCAGAATTTTACCGTGTTCAGTGAAAAAATTCCCGCCGCGCAAGGGTTTTCCCGTCCTTTTGTCGCACAGTTGTGTGGACTTCGTTCTATAACGAATTCTGCATTCAGTTCTCCGTCTCCGGCGCATATAATCTTTGGCATAGGAACCGCCGGAACACAGGCCTCTGTGTCCGGCCCGGTGTGAACAGAAAGGAAGGTTTCAGTTATGCAAGGTGATACCCTACAGATCCTGATCGCCATGGTCATCTATATGGCGGCCGTCATCATCATTGGCGTGGTGTTCGCAAAACGCGCCAACGCCAGCTCGGAAAACTACTATCTGGGCGGCCGCTCCCTCGGCCCCTGGGTCACCGCCATGAGCGCGGAGGCCTCCGACATGAGCGGCTGGCTGCTGATGGGCCTGCCCGGTGTAGCCTACTGGTGCGGCCTCGCCGAGGCCTTCTGGACCGCCTTCGGTCTGGCTCTCGGCACTTACCTGAACTGGCTCATCGTCTCCAAGCGTCTGCGCCGCTACAGCATCCGCGCCGGCAACGCCATCACGGTTCCCGAATTCCTCTCCAACCGCTTCCACGAGAAGAAAAAGGTCATCATGACCATCGCCGCCGTGTTCATTCTGGTGTTCTTCACGGTGTACGCCGCCAGCTGCTTCGTCACCTGCGGCAAGCTGTTCGCCACCCTCTTTGACGCGCCCTACATCGCCATGATGATCGTCGGTGCCGCCTTCGTACTGCTGTACACCGTCCTCGGCGGCTTCCTGGCAGAAAGCGCCTCCGACTTCATGCAGTCCATCGTCATGATCGTGGCCCTCACCGTGGTGGTGGGCGTCGGCACCTATAACGCCGGCGGCTTCGGCGCAGTGGTAGAAAACGCCCGCTCCATCCCCGGCTTCCTGGAGTTCTTCGGCGTGGCCACGCCCGTCACGGAGAACGGCGCGCAGGTCGTGCAGAACGGCGTGGCCCTCTTCGGTGACGCCAGCCCCTTCAGCGGTCTGACCATCGCTTCGCTCCTCGCCTGGGGTCTCGGCTACTTCGGTATGCCGCAGGTGCTGCTGCGCTTCATGGCCATCCGCAAGGAGGAAGAGCTGACCATGTCCCGCCGCATCGCCATGATCTGGGTGAGCATCTCCCTCGCCGTTGCCATCTTCATCGGCATCGCGGGCCGCGAGCTGTATCCCACCCAGCACCTCACCGCCTCTGACGCAGAGAACATCTTCGTCACCCTCTCCACCAGCTATCTGCCGCCCCTGCTGGCCGGCTTTGTCATGGCGGGCATCCTGGCCGCCACCATCAGCTCCTCCGACTCCTATCTGCTGATCGCCGCCTCCGCCCTGGCCAAGAACATCTATCAGGGCGTGTGGAAGAAGGATGCCACCGACAAGCAGGTCATGACCGTCTCCCGCCTCACCCTGCTGGGCATCGCCATTGTCGGCATGTTCATCGCCAGCGATGAGAACAGCGTCATCTTCCGCGTGGTGTCCTTCGCCTGGTCCGGCCTCGGCGCCACCTTTGGCCCCATCATCCTGTTCTCCCTGTTCTGGAAGCGCACCAACCGCGTGGGTGCCATCGCCGGTATGCTGGGCGGCGCGGGCATGGTGTTCCTCTGGAAGCTGGTCATCAGCAACCTCGGCGGTGCGTTCGCCATCTACGAGCTGCTGCCCGCCTTCGTCTTCTCCAGCATCTGCATCGTGGTGGGCTCCCTCCTGACGGAAAAGCCCTCCCGCGAGATCGAGGAGGACTTCGAGGCCGTCGCCAGCGGCAAGATCTGATCCCCGCCGTGCAGCTGCTCCTCTGCTCCGGAGCGGCTGCGATACAAAAGAGACCGCGCGGCAGGCAAGCCTGCCGCGCGGTTCGTTTTTTTGCTCTCCCCTTCCCGGTGCTGTGCTGCGCCGCAGCCATCCCAACCGCATAAGAGCCGCGGGCTATCCGGCCCGCGGCTCCTTCGTATGCTTTCTGTGCGGCGCTCAGCGGCCGGTCATGATCTGCAGGATGACCTCGTCCGTCTGGCGCATGCCCTCCTTGGCCAGAATGCCCACGTTCACGATGGTGTTGTCCACGCCCTTGGTCACGATGCCGTCGCCGCCATAGAACTGCTGGCCGCTGCGGTACATCTGATAGCCCAGGATGCCCGCCTCCACAGCGGCTGCGATCTTGGCCGCGCAGGAGGGCTTGGCACCGTCGCAGATGGTGCCGCTGAGGATGGCAACACCATTGACGATGGTGTGGGCAATGGCCTCATAGCTGCCGTCCAGCAGATAGGCGATGCCCGCGCCCGCGCCCACGCCCGCGCTGATGGCGCCGCAGTAGGCCGAGAGGCGGCCGATGCCGCTCTTCTGATGGATGGTGACCAGGTCGCTGAGCATCAGCGCACGGTACAGCTGCTCCTCGCTGACGCCCAGATGCTTCGCATAGCGGATCACCGGCAGGGAGGCCGTCATGCCCTGATTGCCGGAACCGGAGCAGATGACCACCGGCATCTCGCAGCCGCTCATGCGGGCATCGCTGCCCGCGGCAGCATAGGCCTTGGCCTCCACCGAAATATCCACCGGCGAGGTCTTCAGCAGTACCGAGCCGATGTTCGCGCCCCAGTCGCCCTTCAGTCCCTCCTCCGCAATGGCGCTGTTGCAGCGGATCTGGGGCTCCAGAATGTCGCGCACGGCGTCCACCGGCACGGTGTTCACGAATTCCAGGATCTCCTCCACGGTGATGCTGCTGCGGTCGGTGCGGGTACCGCCCTCGCCCGCCGCCACGGGCACGTCCACTAGCACCTCGCCGTTCTTTTCCACGCGCACCACGTTGCTGTGGCTCTCGGCGATGCGGACAAAGGCGCTGTGCTCCCCGGCCCAGCCTGTGAGCTGGATGTCCAGCAGCAGCGGCGTGTCGGCGCAGGCGATCTCCATGGGCGTCTGCTCCGCATAGCGGGCGATCTCCCGCTGCGCGGCCACGGACACATCCGCGATGACCTGCAGCTCCGCCTCCTCGCGGCCCGCCACGATGCCGGCGGCGATGGCGCTGCCGATGCCCTTCATGCCGCCGGTGTTGGGCACCACCACGCTCTTGGTATTCTTGATGATATTGCCGGAAATATCCGCATGGATCTTCTCCGGACGGGCGCCCAGAGCCGCGCGCAGGCGCGCCGCGGCGTAGGCAATGGCGATGGGCTCGGTGCAGCCGGTGGCCAGCACCAGCTCTTCCCGCAGGATCTCGATATAATTGCTGATTTTCTTCTCATTCAGCATGGTTTGTTCCCCACTCTCCGCGGCACAGACCGCTGTTCTTTTGCTGTCAGGGAATGACGTCCATTCCCGTTTGTTCATGCATAGTTTACCTCTCTGTATTTTTCCTGTCAAGCGCCGCACGGCATTGACGCAGCGGCTCAAAAGGCGTATGATGATATTTTAAAAGAGCACCCGATTACAAAAGAAAGAAGGAACATCCTCATGTGGAGCATCCCCGCCGTCAGCTTCGCCGTCTACGCCGTATCCTATGCCGTCTCCGACGCGGTATCCCGAAAGACAAAGGGGCTGGTCTCCAGCGTCCTGTGCCTCAGCCTGATCTATCTTGCCGGCTTTCTTCTGGGCCTTTTCCCGGCCGACAGCATCGCCTCCACCGGCATCCCCGCCATGCTCAGCGTCTTCGGCACGCTTTGCATCGTCTCCAACATCGGCACGCTGATCCGCCTGCGGGACTTTGCCCGGGAATGGAAGACCGTTGTGATCTGTCTCAGCGGTGTGGCGGCGCTGGCGGTGTTCGCTCTGGCCTCCGCCTCCCTGTTCGACCGGATGTTTGCCCTCTGCTCCATCCCGGCTCTCTCCGGCGGCATCGTGGCGCTGCTCATCATGAAGGATGCTCTGGCCGCCTGCGCAGAGCAGTATGTGGCCTTCACCATGCTCTGCTATGCCATCCACAGCTTCATCGGTCTGCCCGCCGCATCCATCATGCTGCGGAAATACTGTCACACCGATCCCAGCGGCCAGCAGCTCCTGCCGCCGCCCGCAAAGCCCGCCAAAGGCCGCGTCCTGCGCCTGTTCCCCGTCTCCGACGATGCCTCTGCCCACGCGGTCTTTGCCCGTCTCGCCGTGGTGATGGGGCTGGCGGCGCTGTGTTCCGCCGCCTGCGGCGAGCGCGTCCCCGTCAGCCTGTTCGGCCTGGGTCTGGGTGTGCTTGCCACGGAGCTGGGCTTCCTTGCGCCCAACAGTCTGCAAAAATGCGGCTACTATCAGCTGATGATGTTCTTCATGATCTCCAGCATCGTGGATCCTCTTTCCACCGTGACGGTGGAGGCGCTGCGGCTCTGCGTCGCCCCCCTGGTGTTTTACACCATCGGCGGCTGCGCCGTCATCATGCTGGGCGGCATGGCCGTGGGGCGGCTGCTGAAGGTGGACTGGCGGCTGGCCTGCGCCCTCTCCTGCGGCTGTCTGCTGGGCTTTCCCTCCACGCTGATTGTGGCAGAGGACGTGGTGGATCACATGAGCTTTCCCGCAGAGACCCACGCCGCCGTCCGCACGGATCTGGGACTGAAGATGGTCATTGCGGGCTTTGCCACCGTCTCCACCTCCTCCGTGGTCATCAGCAGCCTCATCGCGCCGCTGCTGAGCTGAGCGAATACAGACCGTAATATTTCGATTCGATTATACAAAAATCGCATCTGTTTTGCGCCGTCAGGCGGGCATGTCTGCTTCCGTGCGAAAGCCGCCAAAGCAAAACAATAAAAAAGCAGAGGACTTTCGTCCTCTGCTTTTCTGTTGCTCTTTCTTATTCCTCGGCCAGGGCCTTGGCTTCCGCGATGGCCTTCTCCTGCGCGGCAGGGGGGCAATCCTCATAGCGGAGGACCTGGAAGGTGAAGCTGCCATGGCTCTGGGTCATGGAGCGCAGGTCGATGGAATAGGTGCTCATCTCGGCGGCGGGCACCTCGGCGGTGATGACCTGTTCGCCGGACTCGTTGGGATCCATGCCCATGACGCGGCCGCGGCGCTTGTTCAGATCGCCGATGACATCGCCCATGTACTGATCGGGCACGGTGACCTTCAGCTCGCCCACGGGCTCCATCAGAACGGGGCTGGCCTCCACGAGAGCGGCCTTGTAGGCCAGCTGCGCGGCAGTCTTGAAGGCGATCTCGGAGGAGTCCACGGGATGGTAAGAACCATCATAGAGGACGGCCTTCAGGTTCACCACGGGATAGCCGGCGAGAGGACCATGAGCGCAGGCCTCGCGCAGGCCCTTTTCC
>CAYPWQ010000048.1:0-6600 GCA_964414495.1 uncultured Oscillospiraceae bacterium | reverse complement strand
GCATGTTCGCCGTGTGCATGAGAAGTCCGCCGAGAAAGCTGTGGTGCACGCTCTTGGCTGCCGGGATGCGGCGCAGCTCGCTTTCGTGCCGGCGCAGCATCTCCTGTGCCACGGCAGCATAGTCTGCGTCCTCCAGCGAGGCAGCAAGGTCACAGACATAGTCCCACTCTGCCTCTCCATCCACCGGCGCGGTGGGTACGAGAGCGGAGATATCCACATGATCTCCCTCTCCGGCCAGACGGATGCGGTCAACGACCAGCTGCCGCGCACCGCGGTATTCCGAAACGCGCCCGCGGAGCTTGATGACATTACCCTCGTCCGCCGCACCCACCGGGCCCGCATAGTCCCACACGACGCCATCCAGCGTTCCGCTCTGGTCAGCGACCGTCAGATTCAGAAAGGGCTTGCCCGCCGCGGTCGTCCGGGCAGAGGCGCTCTTCAGCAGATAAAAGCCCTCGGTCTCGTCGCCCACCAGCAGATCGGCGACACACTTGTTGTATTCCATAAGACAGCACTCCTTTGCGTTTCTTTTTGACCAGTATAACACAAAGATCGGCGGCGGTACAGAAGAAAAGCGCGTCCATCCCATAACCCGGTGCCGCCGCTCCGCATAGGATGCAATGTGCGAAGGCACAGAAAACCGAATAAGGAGGCCATCATTTTGGAAAATCAGGCAGGCTGCTGCGGACAGATGGAGGGACAGCTCCCCGGAAAGTGCGCTGCGCTGGCTTTCCCATATGTTCCCGCACAGTGCAATGATCCCCAACGCTACGACACGAAGGAAGCTCTTGCCGCCGGTACGCTCTTCCCCGGGCTGAATCTCCCCTTCAAGGCGGCATTCCAGGCGCGGATGCCCGCCGCCCGCCCGGAGCTGGTGGAGCTCATGGCGCTGGATTTCGCGGTGCAGGAGCTGGGGCTTTACCTCACCACACATCCAAACGATCAGGAGGTCCTGAAGCTTTACTGGACGTATGTCCGTATGGCAAAGGAAGGGCGCGAGACGTATCAGAAGCAGTACGGCCCTATCCTCCAGACCGACATCACGGAAGGCAGCTATGAATGGCTGCGGGATCCCTGGCCCTGGGATCCGGAAGGGGGCGTGCGCTGAATGTTCGTCTATGAAAAGAAGCTGCAATACCCCGTCAGGATCAAGAATCCCAATCCGAAGCTCGCCAGCGTGATCGTGAGTCAGTACGGTGGGCCTGACGGCGAGCTCGGCGCGTCGCTGCGCTATCTTTCCCAGCGCTACGCCATGCCCTATGCCGAGCTGAAGGGCCTGCTGACCGACATCGGTACGGAGGAGCTGGGGCACCTGGAGATGGTTGGCACGCTGGTGCACCAGCTGACCCGGGATCTCAGCGAGGAGCAGATCAGGACCGCGGGCTTCGATGCCTATTTTGTGGATCACACCACTGGCGTCTACCCCACCGCCGCCTCCGGCTGGCCCTATAACGCCGCATCCATGGCGGTGAAGGGCGACGTGATCTGCGACCTCACCGAGGACCTGGCCGCCGAGCAGAAGGCCCGCGTCACCTACGACAACATCCTCCGCCTTTCCGACGATCCCGATGTCAACGATGTGATCCGCTTCCTGCGGGCCCGCGAGATCGTCCACTTCCAGCGCTTCGGCGAGGGACTGCGCCTTGCAAAGGAAAAGCTGAACGAGAAGAATGTGTACTACATGAACCCGGCGTTCGACAACTGAACAGAAAAACCGGGCGGACTGCTGTCCGCCCGGTTGATACATAGTCATCGGTACTGCCGCTTGGCCAGATAAACGCCGGAGATCACCACAAGGATACCGATGATCTCCATCACCATCAGCTGCTCACGGAAGATCATGAAGGAGTAGAGCGCCGCCACCGCCGGCTGCGTCAGCGCCACGACGGAGGAGAGATTCACACTCACCTTCCCCTGACAGAAGCTCATGAGATTGTGCCCTATCACCTGCAGGCAGAGCGCAAGCCCCAGCAGGGGCCAGAGCTCCGCAAAGCCGTGAGGTACCTGAAAGCCCTCTGCCGGGATGCTGTAAAGCGGCATGACCACGAGACAGCTCAGCGCGCAGAAAAAGACGATCACATGGCTGGAGTGCCGGTCCCGCAGGCGATAGCTGATGAGGAGATAGATCGCATAGAACACCGAGGCAGCAAAGGCCAGCAGATCGCCCAAATAGTTGGTGCTGCTGGGCTGTGCCTTGCCGAGGATCAGCAGTGCCACGCCCGCGATGGCCACCGCTGCGCCGGTCAGCAGATGCTTCGGCGGCTTTTCATGGAACAGCAGGCAGGATACCGGCACCACCGTGAAGGTGGTCAGGTTGGTGAAGAGGTTGGTGTTGGCCATGGAGGTCATGGTAAGGCTCAGATTGAAGAGGATGAGATCTGCGCCAAAAAACACGCCGGCAAGCAGCATCAGCCGGATGTCCCGGCCGGAAAGCCCCTTCAGCTCCTTCCGCGCCAGCAGGAACAGGACGGGCGCAGCAAAGAGCATGCGGTAAAAGCCGGTGTTGACAGGCCCCAGCGCACTATGCCGTACAAATATGCCGCTGGTCGCGCAGAAAGAGACCGCTACCAGCTCCAGAAGAACATATTTCGTCTGATTTTCCCGTATCATTTTGCTTCCTCACTGCCTTGCTTTGGCCGGAGCCAGAGCAGATTGCTCACAAGCGGACTGCTGCTGCGGCGCACATAGCTGCTGTAGTCGCTGCGGCGGATGCGGTATTTCTGTCCCCAGGAGGAGACGGTGATGCTCGTCTCGTCCAGGGCGGTGACAGTCATATAATGGGCGCGGACACCGGTCTTCCCGGCGCAGCCCTCCCGCTGCATGGGCAGACGATCCCGCCGCCAGACCAGCGGGAAATTGGGCCCCACTGCGAGGATCACCGGCAGATCCTGCCGCAGCATTTCATCCATGACCTCGAACAGCACGGCACGGGGCACGCCCCAGCGGGCGGTATAGGGCATGTGCAGGCGGCAGAAAAGACGGTTCAGTCCCAGCGCCAGAGCCAGTCCGTTGAGCCCTGTGGGATAGAACAGCGGGAAATACCGCAGCCGCAGCCGCCGCAGCAGCGCGTCATACTCTTCCTGCGTCCACTCATCCTCCTGCACGGCATCCCGCACGGGCACACGGCAGTCCGGGTGAAAGCGCCCCAGATACCGCAACAGATCCGCTGCGGCCACCACGCCGCAGCCGCAGCGCCGCAGAACGGCGTCCCGGCTCTGCCGCTGATCTCCGCCAAAGGTCAAGCCGTGCGCGGTCATCACGCCGACATAGGGGTGCTGCAGTTCCATGGTTCTCTCTCCTTTACGCCCGCGGGCGAGAACGATCTTGTTTGCAATTTGTAATGTAGCACGTTCCGTACATTTTGTAAATTCTCTCTTTTTCTGCATTTTTATTGATTTTGTGAAAAAACGCCAAACGTTCCGGTTCTTTGTCGCTTTATCTGGGTAAAAACAGAAAATATTCTCCGTCATTTTGACCGCTTGTGCTGAAAAAGTGGTGAAAAAGCAGGGATTTTCACTTTTCTGCGGCCCTTTCCCGGGAAATTGGCACTTGACAAAGAAAATCTTCGGGCGTATAATTCGCTCAACAAGTGAGAAAGGAGACGGGTCATATGCGTTGCATCGTTCGTTTTGAGAACATGATGATGGGTATGATGATGCGCATGGGCAACATGTGCATGATGATGCGCGCGCAGAAAACTGACTCGCCTTCCTAAAATCCATCAGATTTTCTCTCAATGAAAATTTGGAGTGACTGGATCAGGAAACGGTGAGTTTCCTGATTTTTTTGTTGCTCTGCGAAGGAGTACACAGATATGATCGAAATCAGAAATCTGAACAAAACGTATCAGACAGCTGAGCGACAGATCGTGGCACTGGACGGCATCAACCTGACGATCCAGGACGGCGAGATCTTTGGTATCATCGGTCTTTCCGGTGCGGGCAAGAGCACTCTGGTCCGCTGCCTCAACCTGCTGGAGCGTCCCACCGCCGGTGAAGTCCTGCTGGACGGCAAGGATCTGACCAAGCTCTCCAAAAAGGAGCTGCTGAAGACCCGCCAGTCCATCGGCATGATCTTTCAGGGCTTCAACCTGCTGGAGCAGCGCACGGTGCTGAAAAACGTCTGTTTCCCGCTGGAGATCGCGGGCGTTGACAAGGCCGCAGCGAAGAAGCGGGCGGAGGAGCTGCTGGAGGTGGTCGGTCTGCAGGATCGCGCCGGCTCCTATCCCTCCCAGCTCTCCGGCGGCCAGAAGCAGCGCGTGGCCATCGCCCGTGCCCTCGCCACCAATCCCAAGTATCTGCTCTGCGACGAGGCCACCAGCGCCCTGGATCCCAATACCACCCGCTCCATTCTGGAGCTGCTGAAGGAGATCAACAAGACCATGGGCGTCACCATCGTGGTCATTACCCACGAGATGCGCGTCATCGATCAGATCTGCGACCGCGTGGCCGTTATCGACCACAGTCACATTGCCGAGGAGGGCAAGGTCAGCGAGGTGTTCACCAACCCCACCTCCGATATCGCCCGCGACCTGATCCTCCCCCGCAACCGCGCTGCTCTGAACACCACCGGCGGCCGCCGTCTCCGTCTGATCTTCAACGGCGACCGCTTCAACAAGCCCATCATCTCTCATCTGGTGCTGGATTGTCAGGTGCCGGTGAACATCCTCTTCGCCGACACCAGCGAGCTGGAGGGCAAGATCCACGGTCACATGATCCTGGAGCTGCCGAACGACGAGCGGCAGGCGGAAAAGGTCCTGCTCTGGCTCCGCACCAATCAGATCTCGTTCAAGGAGGAGGCGTAAACCATGTCGGATATGTTTTTTAAGCTCTGGGACAACGGTCTCATCCAGCTGGGCATCTGGGAGACGATCTACATGGTGCTGATCTCCTCGGCTGTTGCCTATGTGCTGGGTCTGCCTCTCGGCGTGATCCTGCATATCACCGATCGCGGCGGCATCGCTCCCCTGCCCTGGCTGAACCGTCTGCTGGGCTTCATCGTGAACTTCTTCCGCAGCATCCCCTTCATCATCCTGATGGTGGCGATGCTCCCGGTGGCAAAGCTGATCGTGGGTACCTCTCTCGGCAACAAGGCGGTCATCGTCATGCTCATCATTGCCGCCGCGCCCTACATCGCCCGCATGGTGGAATCCTCCCTGAAGGAAGTGGACGCCGGTGTCATCGAGGCGGCGCAGTCCATGGGCGCCAGCAATCTGCAGATCATCTGCAAGGTGCTGCTGCCGGAGGCCAAGCCCTCTCTCATCAACGGCGCGGTGATCTCCATGGTCACCATCCTCGGCTACTCCGCCATGGCCAGCACCATCGGCGGTACCGGCCTCGGCCAGATCGCCATTATCTATGGGCATCAGCGCAGCAAGGGTGACATCACCTGGCTCTGCGTGTTCCTGATGGTCATCATCGTCCAGATCATCCAGGAGGTGGGCATGCGCATTGTCCACAAGAGCGACAAGCGCATCAACAAGTAAGGCAGCTCTTCCGAAAGGAGTTTTGTATGTACCGGTTCCTCATAAAACTGATCCGTGCCAACTGGCACCTCGTGCGAATGTGACGCTCTGCTTCATACCCTGCGCACGAAACGAAGATCGATGAAAACAAAAAATATATTTTAAAGGAGAACCTATCATGAAAAAGCTGACTTCCCTCTTCCTCGCCCTGATCCTTGTTCTGTCTCTCGCCGCCTGCGGCGGCAGCGACGATGCCGCTGAAGGCGGCAACGAGGGCGGCGACGCCGCGCTCACCACCATCACCGTCGGTGCCAGCTCCACTCCTCACGCTGAGGTCCTGGAGCAGGTCAAGGAGACCCTGGCCGCTGAAGGCTACGAGCTGAAGATCGTGGTCTATGACGACTACGTCCTGCCCAACACCGCCCTGAACGACGGCGACCTCGACGCCAACTACTTCCAGCACACCCCCTATCTCGAGAGCTTCAACGCCTCCAACGGCACCGAGCTGTCCGTGGCCGCTCTCATCCACTATGAGCCCTTCGGCATCTATGGCAACGGCGTGACCGACCTCTCCCAGCTGGCAGAAGGCGCTACCATCCTGATCCCCGCCGACGACAGCAACGAGACCCGCGCTCTGCTTCTGCTGGCACAGGAAGGCCTCATCACTCTGCCCGAGGATGCTTCCGCCGCAGTGGGCGTCACCACGCTGGACATCGTGGACAACGGCGGCTATGACGTGCAGGCTGTGCAGGCTGACATGGTCCCCTCTCAGCTGGCCAACAGCAACGAGGGCACCATCGCTGTCATCAACGGCAACTATGCTCTGCAGGCCGGTCTGAAGGTCGCTGACGCACTCGCCATCGAGGATGCCTCCGGCGATGCCGCCCAGACCTATGCCAACATCATTGCCTGCCGCACTGGTGAAGAGAGCAGCGAGAAGATCACCGCCCTCTGCAAGGCTCTGCAGACTGACGCTGTGAAGTCCTACATCGAGTCTACCTACAACGGCGCTGTGGTCGCCATCTTCTAAGAAAAACCTTTCCATCCGCCGCGGCGCAGTCTTAAAGACTGCGCCGCGGTTTTCTTTTGCGATTGTTTGCAAGAAAGCCCCTTCGCGCCGAAAGGCACGCAGTGGC